>JBOGIX010000130.1:0-3269 GCA_050744685.1 Vicinamibacterales bacterium
GTCTCCGCGTCCCCGTGCCTCCGTGTTGAAGCCTGTCCCGTGATCTCCGTCCCCTCCGCCACTCGTCACACCGAAGCGTGCCGCGCACGAAGCCCGCTCATCGCCGACATTTCCTGCACGACGGGCAGTGTGGCGACCTGCTCGATGGTGTGAAGCCCGAGCATCCGGTAGCTCTCGAACTGCGCTTCCGTGAAGAACTGGTTCGAGGTCGCCTCGTGGGGGAAGGCGGCGTGCGAGCGGGCGTAGTTCAGGACATCCGCTGGCTCATCGCCCGAGAGCGTCGCCTTCATATAGATCAGGACTCCGTCGTCCACGGCACCATCGACGGCGGAGTACTTGATCGACCCAATCGCGAAATGAGGGTTCCCTTTCGCCTGGCCCGCCAGGCTCATTCCGACGCCCTCCGCCGGAAAGTCGATCGGAATCGAGAAGTCGATTCGCGCCTTGCGGACCACGTTCGACAGATCCTCGAACGTGTAGTTCGGGTCGCATCCGGCGTCGCTGACGAGGATGCAGTGGCAGCGGCGCCGGATCATTTCGTACAGGCCGAGATTCTCGAAATGACCGCCGTCTGACAGGAACACGTACGAGCTTCGATCGCTCGTGAGCCCGAACAGCTCGCGGAGCAGCGGCGCCGGACCGATTCGCGGATCGGCATCGTGCCAGGTCGAGGCGCCGGCGGCGCCGGGGTTTCCGAGCCACGCGCCAAGACGTGCGTTGAAGAGCGTGAGCAGGAACGTCAATGCGGGCGTCGACCGCGCGCCCATGTTCGGGCTCGCGGCAGCGCCGGAGATTGTGACCGCCGTGCCGACCGAGATCCCGCGCGCGCCGTTCTTTTCGCGGGAGTACCCGGCGCTCGGACGGAACCCGAGGGTCCACGATCCGCAGTGCAACGGGCTGATCGTGAAGGACTCGGACTTGCGCTGCTGCATCGCCAGGCTCTTGTCCGACACCAGGTTCAATGTCGTGTTGATCACATGGAGCGGACGCGGCAGCGAGGCCAGCGAGGCCATCGCCAGATCGTCGGCCGGATCGAAACCGGTGAACGGGCTGGCATGCCGGTCGGCGGCCGGGCGCGAGGCGCCGATGAACGTCCGGATCAGGCGGTTTCGATACATTCCGTGCAGCGAGTACTTGTTGACCGGCACCACGACGGCCATCAGCAGGCCGACGCCCAGGAGCACTCCGAGCAGCACGATGGCCTCGACGAGCCAGGCGCGCTCGAGCACTTCTTCGAGCAAGAGACCCACCGCGAGGTGCCCGGCGTGAATGCTGCCAATCAGCTCCAGATTGGCCATGGCAAGAAAGGTGAGCAGCAGGACGGCAAAGGCAGGCACGGCAACGGCGGCGATCAGCCGGCTCAGCGGCCCCGGGACCGTCGATTCGGACTGGCGGCTGCGCGTGGCGAAGGCCGCAATCGCACCGGCCACTGACGTCGCCATCCCGAGCGCCCCCGAAAACGTCAGGCCCGGCACGTCCACCAGACCGATCACTTCGTGAGCGATCCATCGAAGAATGCGGGGCGACACGAGCACGACGACGCTCGCGGCGATCCACGACACGATCACGATCAGCAGCCAGCCGCCGAACCGGCTCCACCATTCCAGATCGTCCTCGCTCGTCTCCTTGCCCGAGAAGCCGATTTGCAGCACGGCCGCCAGCCCGAGGAGCCCGAGGACGAACGGAAACGCGAGCGTCGCGTACGCGTACTCCAGTTCGCCCAGACCGAACGACCCGCTGGCGAGGAGCCACAGGCCGCCGACCGCGACCGGCCCCGAAATCGCCGCGCCGATCCAGGTCCGTGGCCGCCACCGGCGCGAGGTGCCCAGTCCGGCGACCGCCCAAATCAACGGGTGGCCGATTGCAACGGCCGCGACCGCGGTCCCAAAGGACACCGGGACGGTGTCTGCCGCCCAGAAGAGGGTCAGGCCGAGCGATCCGAGACAGAGTGGAGCAAAGCACCACGCCAGAAACTCGCGCTGCGTGCCGCCGCGTCCACCAAGGCTGGGAAGATTGCGGACGATGAAGGACACGGCGAGCGCAAGAAGCGCGCAGCAGCCGAGGAGCAGCCACGTGTCGGGCTCCTGCAGGCTGAACCGCGACGCCGCGACGAGATCGCGATCCGCCGCCCGGACGATCGCGAAGTAGATGTACGGCAGCGCGAGCAGCGCCGCAATGATGGGCAACAACACGAGCCACATCAGCAGGAGATTGCGCGCCATCGTGGCCAGCAGGGCCCACAGATCGACGGAAAACATGCCCATGTGCGGAGCAAGATAGCGGGCGTATCGCCGCACGCGAATCAGCGGCTCGGGCTCCGCAGGGCCGCCGGGGGTCCGGGGCGCATGCGGCCAGGCAACCGGCGCGTGCGCGGCCGCCGCGTGATACCGCCAGGCACTCAGCCATCCACCGGCATAGCCGCCCCCGGAGACGGTCGACAGATAGTCGAAGCTGTCGATCAGGCCGCGGCGGCACAGTCCTTCAATCACGCCGAGCGCGAAGCTGGCACTGCGGATCCCCCCGCCGGACAGGCACAGCGCCGTGAGCTGCTGCGCGTGCGCCACCCCGAGCACTTCGTCGAGAGGAGGGTCAACGGATGTTGCGTCTTTCGCCGCTCGCAGATCCGGTCGCACGAGCGCGAGCTCGTCCTGAAGAACTCGCGCACAACCAATCGGATCCGACGATGATGGCGTGGTCATGGGTGCCTCTCAGCCCTGAATCGTGGTCACATCGCCGCCGGTCGCACCGTGTCGTCTTCGGCGTCAACAACCCGCCAGCTCCTGCAGCAGCGTCCGCGCCTCGCGCAGATCGCCCGTCTCGAACCCTTCGTCGAAGCGGGAGTACTGCGCGTGAAGAACCGCGTGGGCGTCGGGCACGCGCCCGGCCTCGCGCAGCAGCCGCGCGCGTGAAATCGCCACTCGAAGTTCAATCGACAGCGCGCCCTGCGCTGCCGCAAGCCGTGCCGCCTCGTCCAGTGCGGCGTCCGCCTCGGCTCGTTCGCCGGCAGCGAGGAGCAGCTCGCCGCAGGTCCGCCGCGTCTCGGCGCGGTAGTAATGCTCGCCGGTCCG
Source organism: Vicinamibacterales bacterium (assembly GCA_050744685.1). Taxonomy (GTDB): domain Bacteria; phylum Acidobacteriota; class Vicinamibacteria; order Vicinamibacterales; family 2-12-FULL-66-21; genus JACCXG01. The sequence goes on from JBOGIX010000130.1 coordinate 3,069, forward strand.
TTCGGCCCATTCGAACGCGTTCGCGATCTCCTCGAGACCTTCGCGCGTCCGTCCGGCGCGCAGCAGCACCTGCGCGAGGAGCGTCAGGAACGTGGGACGCAGCAATCCTGCGTGCATGCGGTCCTGGACGGCGAGGCTGTCGCGCAGCTGCGCCAGCGCTTCCCCGGCCTGACCGCTCTCCGCCAGGCACACGCCCTGCAC
>JBOGIX010000131.1:0-3182 GCA_050744685.1 Vicinamibacterales bacterium
GAATAAGCCCGACGACTTGGCCGCGGTGAACACCAGCTCGCCCGGCTGCTCGTTGTTCACCGGCGCCTGCGGTGTCGGGGCCGAGGCCTTGAGCGTTTCGCCTGAAGGCCCGGCTTCACTCGAGCCCGGCTGCGTCACGCTTGGAGACACCGGCGATTCCGAACCCTGGGAGCATGCCATCGCACCCGCCAGGATCAAGGCAGACGCGCACGTCATCACTTTCGTGTATTGCATCAGGAACAACCTCGTGGACCTGTGGAATTGTTGAACCGTGCTGGGATTTGGTCCGAAATAGTACCACAGCGCGGCGACTTCTGTCACCCGCAAGCGTGCTACCATGGCCTACTTTGGCCGATGAGATTGGCCGCAGATCGCGCCGCAGTCGTTCGCGTATCCGGCGTCGTGCACAAGAGGAGAAACGGTTTTGAAGATGATGAAAACAGGATGCCTGGCGCTCGCACTCACGGCGGCCGCAGCAGCACCCGCGAGCGCGCAAATGACCTGGACGGATCAAGGGTTCGTCAACGTGAACGTCGGCGTGCAGGGAGGATCCCGCACGCTCAGCGGCGCTTCCACCTTCGATTTGTACGGCGAGCAGGGGAGCCTCTCCACGACGCAGGACGTCGGCGGCGGCGGCCTCTTCGACGTGAGCGGCGGCTACAAGGTGTGGCGCAACCTCGCCGTGGGCCTCGGGTTTTCCCGCACCGGCAGCGATGCCGACGTGGCCATCGCCGCCAGCGTGCCGGATCCCATCTTCTTCGATCGGCTGCGGCCGCTGACGGACGTGTCGCCCGGTGCCGACCACTCGGAAACCGCCATCAATTTCCACGCGACCTGGATGGTGCCGGTGACCGACAAGGTCGACGTCGGCTTGTCGTTCGGCCCGACGATCTTCAACGCCTCGCAGGAGATTCCGAACGCCATCACCGTCAACGAACCGGGCCCGACGCTCGCCTCGACCACGGTGGTCAAGGAGAAGGAAACCACAGGCGGTTTCAACCTGGGTGCCGACGTCACCTACCTGGTGACGCCGCGCTTCGGCGCCGGCGTGCTGCTGCGCTTCACGCACGGATCCGCGACCTTCGATTCGGCGGACGACTCGATCTCGGTGGGTGGATTCCAGTTCGGCGCCGGGCTCAGGGTTCGGTTCTAGACAGCTTCCGGTTTCCAGCTTCCAGTTCCCCGCACTGCTACCCGGGACGGCCGGCGCCTCGGCCATAAGCGGGATGAGGGCAGCGGGACAGGAGGCGCCGGACATGGTAACGGCCGGGTGGTGCTCGCACCGCCCGGCCGTTGTCGTTGCTATTGCCGCCGCACCCGCTCCGAGCCGAAGCCCGATGCGCTCATGCATCGCGGTTACTGAATCAGGCAGAGGTCCACGCGGATGCTCGACCCGGTGTGCGGGCCGCTCCACGTCGGCGTCTGATCCCCTTCGATGTCGCCGAGCACGTCCCACTGCCGCTGCGATCCGCCGTTGCCGCCGCAGATGACGTCGCACGAGTAGCCGTTGCAGTTGTTGCCCGCTTCCTTGCGCAGGATCCCGAACGGCCCGCCGTTGATGCCGTTGCGATTGAGCGATCGCGCGACTGCCTTCATGAGCTCGTACATCTGGCCGCGCGACATGTGCCCGTACTTGTCGCGCTCACACGCGACGATCTGCTGCGGCGAGCTCGAGTTGCAGGGGCCGCCGGGGTTCGGGCCCGGCACCGGCGCGGGCGCCGGCGCGTTCGGCGTGCGGAACACCTGGGTGACCGACCACTCGGACGTGGTGTCGCCATCGCTGGCGCGCGCACGCCAGTAATGTGTGAGGTTCGGCGCCAGATCCGCGTCGACCGTCCAGCGCGTCTCTCCACCTTCCTGCGTGATCCCGGCCGCGGCGAGCTGCGTAAACGCCTGGTCGCGCGCCACCTGGAACAGGTAGCTGACCGATCCCACCGCGCTGTTGGACTGGGAGTTGCTGATGTGAAGCGTCGGCCGCGAGCTGCCGACGAGCTCGTTGTTGGCGGGGGACACCACCGCGGGCGGCGTCAGCACCGGCTTGGGCAGCATCTCGAACGACCGCGTGGCGTAGGTGCTGTTGTTAGCCCCGTCTTCCGCCCGGGCGCGCCAGTAGTACGGACGTCCGAGCTCGAGCGCGTCGATCTGCAGGCTGGTGCGGCCGCCATCGCCGGGAGTGATCCCATTGCGAGCGAACACCTTGTTCGCGAAGTCGCTGTCGCTCGCCACCTCGAACACGTAGGTGATCGGCCGTACGCCGGTCGTGCTCGAGTTCTCGATGAGCAGCTTGATCGGCTGCTGGTTCTCCTTGAATTTGAAGCCCTGCTCCGGCTCGAGCAGCTTGGGCTGCGTGATCTCGACGCCGGCGATCGGGCCGGCCACCGACGGGCTCAGGGGATTGGAGCTTTTCTTGGCTTCGCAGGCGATGGCGCCCATCAGAAGGGCTGCCGCAAGGCCGGCCTGGAAGTTTCGAGTTCGGACGTTCATGGTCACCCTCACGGTGTTCAGCGATGCCGCAGGCGAGGCACGGCCGAGAAGAGTCGCGCAGTCACACTATCGGGTCGTGTGCGCGCGGCCTTTACCGACCTAGGAGCTGATGTCGCAGGGAGCCGGGTAGACCCGGACCTCTAGAGTAGCAGACAAACAGTCCGGGTCAAAACGCAACAGATGGATCACATCCATCGGCGGCGGTCGTTGATTGTTCTGGGGAGACACTGCCGACCACGATACTTCGAGCCAGCTACATCACTATGAGGTCAAACGCTCGAGGCGTCAAGCTGAGCCGAACGGCGGCTACGGCCGAGGTAGGCCGCCGCGCCGCTCAACGAGAACAGCATGATGAGCGCCGCGCCCATGAACGACACCAGCAGCGCGGATTCCAGCGGCAGGCCGAGCCGGCTGAAGTAGAACCCGAAGGTGGCCTCGCGCACGCCAAAGCCGTTCATCGACAGCGGCACCATCTGGACGATGAACGAGACGGGGACGATCACGGCGAGCTCCGCGAAACCGATCGGGATGCGAAGGCTGTGGGCAATTGCCAGGTAGAAGCCGACGAGCACGGCCTGGACGACGACGGCCCCGCCGAAACAAGCGGCGAGTGCGCCAGGCGCCCGTCCGAAACGCGACAGGGCCGTCGTCAGCCGCGTGAGCCGTTCGTCCACCCATTCCGGGTGCAGGGCGCGCAG
>JBOGIX010000132.1:0-4677 GCA_050744685.1 Vicinamibacterales bacterium
ACGCACAGCGCGTCGCGGGGCGAGCTGCCGGTCGCGCGGGCCGCCGCCCAGCACGCGACACCCTTTCCCACGCAGGCCGCTGCGAACACCGCCGCGGCCACGCTCCACAGCGCGGCGGAATTCAACAGGCCCAGTTGTGAATTCAACCCCGAGTAGACGAAGAACAGCGGCACCAGCAGCGCGGTCGTCACCGGCTCGACCAGGCGCTGCAGCTCGCGCGACAGCACGCCGCGCGGCATCGCCGCGCCCAGGATGAACGCGCCGAACACCGAGTGGATTCCCACCACGTCGGTGAACCAGGCGCCGGCAGCAAGCGCGCACAGCGTGGACGCGAGCATCCACGACGGCACTGCGCCCTGGCGCATCGCCGCGTCGTTCAGCTTCGTGAAAAGCGGCCGTACGGCAAGGGCCATCAGCACGTAGAGCGCGGCGCCCGCCGCGGCCACGACCGCGAGCGTCGTGCTCCCGCTGAAGCTGCCGAGCACGACCGCCATGATGATCCACGCGGCCGCATCGTCCATGGCGCCGGCGGCGAGAGCAAGGGTACCGAGCGCGGTGCCCGCGATGCCGCGGTCGTAGATGATGCGGGCCAGCATCGGAAACGCCGTGATCGCCATCGCCGCCCCGACAAACAGCGCCGCGTGCAGGGGCTGCACCGCGCCGGTGAAGAAACCGCCGCTCTGGAGCAAGGCGTAGCCGAACACTCCGCCGAGCGCGAACGGAACGGCTATCCCCGCGATCGAGACGGCTGCGGCGCGGCGCGCGTGTTCGAGCATCAAGTCGGGACGGAACTCGAGCCCGACGCAGAACATGTAGAGCGCGAGCCCGAGCTGGCTGACGACGAACAGGACGCGAACCGTGTCTGGCGGGAAGACGAGCGCTTGAAAGCTCGGCGCCAGCGCGCCGAAGAGTGAGGGCCCGAGCAGGAAGCCGGCAACCATCTCGCCGACCACCTGCGGCTGGCCGACTTGCCTGGCGAGCCAGCCGACCGAGCGGCATGCCAACAGGATCACCGCGATCTGCAGGAAGAAGGCGGCGGCGATTTGCGAGTCAGTCATCGGCTTCGCGCGATTTCAGCCCAGTATACTGAGCGTCGTGGCCAGTCCGCTCGAATTCCTTCCCCACAGACCGCCGATGCGCCTCGTCGAGACCGTTCACGATCTCGTGCCAGGGGAGCGGGCGTCGGGCGGCCGGCGCGCCGCCGAATCGGACTTCTACTTCGACGGTCATTTTCCCGACGAGCCGATCGTCCCGGCGATCATCCTTGTCGAGATGCTGGCGCAGGTCGGTGGACTTGCCGCGGCCGCGCCGAATGATGCCGATAACGCCGCGCCGCTTCGATTGCGTGTCGCCGGGCTGGGCCCCTTCAAGTTCCCGGGAGCCGCACGCCCCGGCGCCTGGCTCGAAGCCCGCGCGCGTGTCGCGGGCCGCATCGGGTCGATGTACAAGATCGAAGGAGAAGTCACGGCGGACGGTCAGGTGGTGGCGACGGGAAGCGTGACGCTCGCCGGAAGGTGACTGCTGGAAGCTCGGTCGTCAACTTCCAACGCCCAACTCCCAACTCCCAAAGGTGCAACGTTCGAGAGAGCGGGGCGCAAGGCGAGCCAACCGGGCTTTGCGCTGCGACGTCCACCCAGCTGGTTCGATCCAGGTCCCTTGGGAGTTGGGAGTTGGAAGTTGGGAGTTGATGAAGTTACAGAGCCGCGACGCCCTCCACCTCCACCAGCAACTCCGGCCGGCAGACGCGCGCGAGCGCGCACTCGATACGGACGTCGCGCCCCGCCGCGTCCCGGAGCGCCGTCTCGACGGTCTCCGCATCTCCGGCATCCACCACGTAGATCCTGAGGTCTCTGAGCCGTTCCAGCGAGGGCTGATCGCTGCCGGCCGCTTCGCGGATGAGCGCGTCGAGGTTCGCGACGATCTCCGCGGCCTGCGTCCGCGTTTCTCCGGGGTGCCGCGACTCTTCGCCGACGATGCTGGCGGTGCCACCGATGAGGAGCATTCGCCGGGCGGCGAGCGTGGCGACCGTGGCGCGAGCGAAGCACGGCGGCTGCGGTCCGTAGCGCCGTGAATAATCCCATGGGTTGATCTGCCGCGGATTCCCGATCTGCGTGCCGGGCTCGGACGACGCGAGGCAGTCGATCACGAGATCCGGGCCCGCGATCCCCACGGCAGACGCGGTCGGGATCTGGCCGCAGACACTGTCCCGGCCATTGCAGTAGGCGGCAAACCGTCCCCGATTGAAGGCCATGTAGCGATCCATGCCGTGGCCGACGTCGTCGCCGATTCCCGGGACGTAGTTCCAGAAGCGGACCGGGTGTAAACGCAGATCGAGCAGGCACGCCAGGACCTTGCGGTACGCGTCCTCGACACACGCGGAGAGTTCGGCGGGGGCGAGGCGTGTCGCATCCGCAATGCGTGTCGTGGCGCGCGCGAGCCGGTCGTGTACGACGACGTCGATGGCGTCGCCCTGCCGTGTCGGAACAGACGACGGCGCCGCGTCGGCGAAGAGCTCGCGGACCCAGGCAGGGGGTTCAGGTTCCAGTGGACGAACGTGTGAGCGGCGCGAAGGACCCTGTCGGGCGAGTCCGATGGTTGTCACCTGGGGAAGGGCCTCCGACTGGGCATCTTACCCGATCGGCCGGGGTGTGACCGCGACCCGGGGCTGACCCACGCGTCGACCGGGGCTGACCCCCAGCCCGGAATCTGACCCCACCCTCGGTCTGACGTCGGGCAGCGCGTGCCAGAATGTGACGACCGATGCAGAACTCCAGCGCGCCAGACGCGTCGTCCGGCCGGCTGCGGCAACTCGTCTATCAGCTGCGGACGGAGGGGGAAGGCGCTGGGCGCGACGCGCTCGCGATAGGCACGGGCGTGTTCCTCGGCTGCCTGCCGCTCTACGGGCTTCACCTGGCGTTGTGCGTGGCCGCCGGGTGGCTGCTCGGATTGAACCGGCTGAAGATGTACCTTGCCGCGAACATCTCCAACCCGGTGATGGCGCCTGCGCTCGTGCTCGCCGAGCTCCAGGCCGGTGCCCTCGTGCGGCGGGGCGAGCTTCACGCCCTGACGCTCGACACCGTTCGCACCGTTGATCCGTGGACCTTCGGTGCAGACATCGTGATCGGCAGCCTGTTCATCGGGGTGTCGCTCGGCGTGTTCGCCGGCACGCTGACCTGGCTGGCGATGCGCGGCGGCGCACGCGACGAAGCGTTCGCCGCGCTCGTACGGCGCGCGTCCGATCGCTACGTCTCGATCGGTATCACGGCATGGGAGTTCGCTCGCGGCAAGATGCGTGGTGATCCGCTGTACCGGACTGTCCTCACGGCCGGTGTGCTGCCGCCGGGTGGCGCCCTGGTCGACGTCGGCTGCGGGCAGGGGCTGATGCTGGCGCTCCTTGCCGAGGCGGCGGCGGCGAACCGCGCGGGCACGTGGCGCCATGCGGCTGCCCCGCCGATCTTCGACGACATGATCGGCATCGAGTTGCGGCCGCGGATCGCCGCGGTCGCGCAGCGGGCACTCGGGGCCGCAGCCACGATCGTCACCGGCGACGTGCGTACGCATGTGCCTCGCGGCTGCCGCGCCGTCCTCTTCTTCGACGTGCTGCACATGATGCCGGCACGCGATCAGCTCGAGCTCCTGAACGCGGTGGGCGGCATCCTCGATCCCGACGGGATCGTACTCGTCCGCGAGGCCGACAGGGCGGCGGCCTGGCGTTTCCAGGCCGTGCGCCTGGGCAACCGGCTGAAGGCCCTCGCGGTCGGACGCTGGCGTCAGACGTTCCACTTCCGCGAGGCGTCCGAGTGGGTGCGCTGCTTCGAGGAGGCCGGCTTCGATGCGCAGATCAGGAACACGAGCGAGGGCACGCCGTTCGGAAACGTGCTGTTCGTGCTTACCCGCCGGGCGCGCGCGTCTGCGTGACACTGCCGATCCTGACGATCTGCCGCACGATCCCCCTTTCGCCATCGAACTCCACGCCGAACCACAACGCGCAGCCGATCCTGCTGCCGTCTGCTTCGACGATTGGTTCGAGCTGCGGCGATCCGGCGATCGCGGCGTTCCAGCAGAACCTGATGTCCGACCAGAGCACGAGCTCTCCGTCGTCGCCCTCCGGAACGGTCACGGCGAACACGAGATCGTGGGCGCGCAGGAAGTTCCGGACGACAGACGTGCCACGCGAGCGTGTGACGTTCGCCGATTCAGCGCGGAGCGGCCACGTCAGTCGCACCTCGGGAGGGCCCGCCCCTGCCGTGGCGTGCCACACTCGCAGCTGTGACGAGGTGCGATCGAAGATGTCCCATTCGCGGATCGCCCCCCATGTCGCTTGCACCTGGAATACGGCAGGCGATGGTTTGCCTGCGTGCGCCGAGTACGCGCGCACGGCCGCGATCGCGGGACCACCCTTGATCGCGAGGACCAGCACCGTCAACGCGAGCAGCGCGATCGCCACTCGCCGATTCCCCTTGTGGCTTCCGGCTTCCGCCTTCGCGCGAAGCGCTTCGGCGGACCGCCGTAGCCTTGGCGGAGGCTGGTCAGGCGGAAGTGCGAACCGCAAGCGGACCATGACGTCTAGAATCGTGCGGTGCGGACACCGACGGGCCGAATCCTGCTCTCAGCAATCGCCCTGGCGTGGGCCTCCGGCTGCGGTGACAGCCCGGCGCCCACGGCACCACCCAACCC
>JBOGIX010000133.1:0-2960 GCA_050744685.1 Vicinamibacterales bacterium
CTCCTCAACAGATCGGCCAGCGTCCTCTAGCCGTACCGCCGGAGTCCTGGCCTGTGATCACGGTGATCGACGCCGGAGCCTCGCGGACCTCCTGCGGAAACCTCGACGCAACCGAGACGACCTCGACCTTCAGCAGCTCCTCGAGCGACATCGTGGTGACGTCCTGGCCAGAGGCGCTCAGTGCGGTGACGTCGGGGACGCTACCAAAACCGCTCGCCCAGAGGACGAATATGCAGCAACGTTCTTCGTGATCATGTCTCGCAGGAAACTGCCGTTGGGAGTTTCAGTTGACCTCATCGAGCTCGCGGCTGGCGTGATGAATACAGTCAGGGCAGATGCCATGACTGAACTGCGCCTCCGAATGGTCCGAGATGTATCCTTCCAGCTGCTGCCAGTAGTCCGCGTCGGTCCGAATGCTCTTGCAGTAACAGCAAATCGGAAGAAGCCCCTTCAACTGCCTCACGCTGGCGATCGTTTCGCGCAGCGCCTCGATGCGTTCGGTGAGCTCCTTCTGAAGCGTCAGGATCCGGACACCGGCGCGCACACGGGCCCGAAGCTCCTCGGCATCGAACGGCTTCACGAGATAATCGTCGGCGCCTGCCTCCAGACCCGCAACCACGTCGGCGCGGCTGTCGCGCGCGGTGAGCAGGATGACGTACATGTGCGCGTGCGCCGGCGTCTGGCGAATGCGACGGCACAGTTCGATGCCATCGACGTTGGGCATCATCCAGTCGACGACGGCGAGCGCTGGCGCTCGGGCACCGCCCAACTGGTCCCACGCCTCCGCGCCGTCGTGCGCGGTGACGACCTCGAGAGTCAGGCGGCGGAGCGCGGCGCCCAGCACCGCCGCGGTCACCGGGTCGTCGTCCGCGATCAGGGCGTACATCGGGTCTTTGCCTCAACTGGCGCCATGCGCCGCAGCGTATCCATGAGGCTCGCGGCTTCGCGAGCCAGGAGACGTCGCGCGGCATCCGCCGCCGCGAGACGCTGTTCAGCGCCGATGCGCTCGAGCGCCTGGGCCGCCTCGAAGACAGCTGCCGCGGCGATGGTTCCCGCTGCCCCTTTCAGCGCATGAGCGGTCGTCCGAATCCGCTCCGGGTCGCGCTGGTCGACGGCGGCGTCGATCGCCGCCAGGCGCTTCGGGCAGTCGTCGAGAAACAGCTGGATCACCTCGCCAAGCAGCGTCGTGTCGCCCCCCAGGCGATCGATCAACTCCGTGCGATTGAACGCGGCAGGACGGGCATCGGCGCCGGCCGACCCCTGCTCGACCACTTCGAACAGCAACGCCTGGTTGATCGGCTTCGAGAGATAGCCGTCCATGCCCGCCGCGATGCACTTGTCGCGGTCGCCCGCCATGGCATGCGCCGTCATGGCGACGATGCGGGTGTAGCCGCCGCTGGTCTCTTCCCGCTGCCGGATGGCCGCCGTGACCTCGAACCCGCCCATCTCGGGCATCTGCACGTCCATCAGCACGAGATCGAACCTCTCGCGCGCCAGGATCTCGATGGCCTCGCGGCCGTTGTTCGCGACGGTGACGCGGTGGCCGCGGCGCGTCAGCAGTCCGACGGCGACCCGCTGGTTCACGGGGTTGTCTTCCGCGAGCAGGATGGTCGACGGCCGGATTTCCATGGTTTCCGCGACGGCGGGTACGGTGGGCGTCGAGGATTCCATCCGGACGACGCCGCGTTCGAGGACGCGGTAAATCTGGTCCAGCAGGTCGGTCCGCTTCACCGGCTTGGTCAGGTACGCCGAAATTCCCAGGTCGCGGCACCTCGCGGCGTCGCCGTACTGTCCCGACGACGTCAACATCATGATGGTCGCGCCCGCGAGCTCCGGTCGTGCGGCGATGCGCTCCGCAACACCGAAGCCGTCGATGTCCGGCATGTTCGCGTCGAGCAGCACGAGCACGAAGGGATCGCCCTGATGCGAAGCCGCCAGGAGCGTGTCGATCGCCGCCGCGCCGCCGTCCACTGCCGTCGGCTTCATCTGCCAGCGCGTGAGATGCTCGAGGAAGATCTTCCGGTTGACGGCGTTGTCGTCCACGACGAGCACAGGCAGGTTCGCCAGCAGCGGCTCGGCGTGACGCGTCTCTGGCGGAGTGGTGACGTCGAAGGGCGCTGTGAAGTGGAACGTCGTGCCGGCGCCCGGCTCGCTGTCGAGCCAGATTCGTCCGTTCATCATGTGCACGAGGTTGGCCGAGATCGTCAGCCCGAGTCCCGTGCCGCCGAAGCGGCGGGTCGTCGACCCGTCGGCCTGGCTGAACGCCTCGAAGATGGTCGCGTGCTTATGGGCGGGGATGCCGATGCCGGTATCCGTGACGCTGAAGTGCAGCATCGTCCGCTGTCCGGCGCGCGTTTCCTCGCGGAGCACGACGAGCACGTGCCCTTGCTCCGTGAACTTGAGGGCATTGCCGACCAGATTGGCCAGCACCTGCTGGAGCCGCACCGGATCGCCGACAATGCCCTCGGGCACGTCGGGGGCGACGTTGAGAATCAGCTCGACACCTTTCTGATCCGCGCGTACCGCGAACGGCCTGAGCATGTCGTTGAGCATGTCGCCGAGCGCAAACGGGACGGACTCGAGCTCGAGCTTCCGCGATTCGATCTTCGAGAAGTCCAGGATGTCGTTGAGGATCGAGAGCAGCGACTCCGCGGACGTCTTGACCGTATCCAGACAGTCCCGGGTCTCGGAGGTGAGACTGGTGCCGAGCGCGAGCTCCGTCATTCCGATGATGCCGTTCATCGGGGTGCGGATCTCGTGGCTCATGTTGGCGACGAACTCCGAGCGCAGGCGCAGGGCGTGCACCGCAGCGAGCCGCGCTTCCTGTTCCCGTCGGAGAGCCTCCTCGAGCGCCTCTGCTGCCCGTTGCCGTTGGGTCACGTCCCTGAAGCTCCACACCCGTCCCCCAACGTCACCCTCCGCCTGTTGAGGCTGGGAGAAGCGTTCGAAGACCCTTCCGT
>JBOGIX010000134.1:0-2407 GCA_050744685.1 Vicinamibacterales bacterium
GCATCAGCCCCCCCGGGGGCAAAGACACCACCCTCGCAGACCGGGGCAGGTCTGCGTTCCCAGCGGACGGCTCTTTACCGCACCGTGGGGGCTGATGACCGCTCACTGCTCAGGCGTACCGTTCCACTCCATCTCGAGCCGCCGCGCTTCCTGCTTGAACACCCGCCCGCGCTCCGCATAGTCCCGGAACATGTCGAAGCTGGCGCATGCCGGCGCGAGCACGACCGTGCCGCCGGGGGGCGCAGCCGCGAACGCCTGCCGCACGGCGCTGCGCATGTCCTCCGCCTTCTGCACAGGCACGTGCGCGTGCAGCGCGCGCTCGATCAGGTCGCGCGACTCACCGATCGCGACGACCGTGGCGCCGCGCGCAGAGAGCGGGCCGGCGAGCTCCACGAAGTCACCGCCCTTGAACCGGCCGCCGATGATCGCGACCACACCGCGCTCGAAGCTCTCGATCGATCGACGCGCCGCTTCGATGTTCGTCGCCTTGGAGTCGTTCACGAACTGCACGCCGCCAATCACCACCACCGGCTCGAGCGCATGCTCCAGGCCGGTGAAGCCCTCGACGGCGCGGGTGATGGCATCCGGCGCTACGCCAACAATCGCCGCGACCGCCGCGGCGGCCATGACATCGGCGATGAGGTGCCGCCCGAGCAGCCGTACCGAGGCCAGCGGCACCAGCGGCTGATCGCCGGCCGGCGTGCGCCGCGCAATGGTGTTCCCCTCGATCACGATCCCTTCGGGCAGCGTGTCCTGCATCGAGAACAGCAGCCGCTGCGCCGGTCCCGCCGCCGCGAGCTTCAGCGACGGTTGATCGTCCGCGTTCAGCACCGCCCAGTCGCTGGCGGTCTGGTTGGCGAAGATCCGCGCCTTCGCCGCCGCGTACTCCTCCACGCTGGCGTGCCGATCGAGGTGATCGGGCGAGAAGTTGATCAGCACGGCGATCCACGGATGAAACGTGTCCGTCGCTTCCAGCTGAAAGCTGCTGGTCTCGACGACGTGGATGGTGTCGCCGGTCGAGTCGTCGACTTGCGCGCTGAGCGCCAGGCCGATGTTGCCGCCGACGAGCACACGGTGCCCGCCCGCCTCGAGCATCCGTCCCGTGAGCGTGGTCGTGGTCGACTTGCCCTTGGTGCCCGTGATGGCCACGACGCGCCCCGCGATCCAGCGCGACGCGAGCTCGAGCTCGCCCATCACCGGGACGCCGGCCCTGCGCGCCGCCGCGATGAGCGGCTGCGTCGGCGGCACGCCCGGGCTGAGGACGATCAGATCGGCGCTGCCGAATGTCGCCTGCGTATGCCCGCCGAGCTCGAGGGCAATCCCCGCCGCCTCGAGCTCCGGTCCTTCGGCAATCTCCTCGCGGAGGTCGGACAGCGTGACCCGCGCGCCACGACGCGCGAGGAGCTGCGCGGCGGCAACGCCGCTGCGGGCGGCGCCCACCACCACGACTTGCTGACCGTGCACCGAGAACGTCTCCGTCATCGCAGTTTCAAGGTCGTGAGCGCAAAGAGCGCAAACACGATCGCGGCGATCAGGAATCGCCAGATCACCTTCGGTTCGCTCCATCCGCTGAGCTCGAAGTGATGGTGCAGGGGCGCCATCTTGAAGACACGCTTCCCCGTGGTCTTGAACGACGCCACCTGGATGATCACCGACAGCGCCTCGAGCACGAACACGCCGCCGACGAATACGAGCAGGAACTCCTGCTTGATGAGCAGCGCGACGGTGCCGAGCGCGCCGCCGAGCGCGAGCGAGCCGACGTCGCCCATGAAAATCTCCGCCGGGTAGGAGTTCCACCACAGAAAGCCCAGGCTCGCGCCTACCAGCGCGCCGCAGAACACCGTCAGCTCCGCGGCCGCGGAATCCAGGCGCACGAGCTGCAGGTAGTTCGCGAACTCGCGGTGCGTGGAGACGTAGGCGAGCGCGGTGAACGCGGCGGCCGACACCGAGAACACGCTGATCGCCAGCCCGTCGAGGCCGTCGGTCAGGTTCACCATGTTCGTGGCGCCAACGAGCACGATCGTCGCGAGCGGGACGTAGGCCCAGCCGATGTCGGGAATCAGCCGCTTGAAGAACGGAAAGATGAGGCGCGTGCTGTACTGATCCTGCGCGTTGAGCACGAGCAGCGCGATCCCCACGCCGAGGCCGACGACGATCTGCCAGCCCATCTTGTAGCGAGGCAGCAGGCCGTGGTGCGACTTGCGCACGATCTTCAGGTAGTCGTCGAGAAATCCGATCGCGCCGAACGCCGTCATCGAGAGCACGGCGATCCACACGTGCGCGTTCGTCAGATCGGCCCACAGCAGCGTTGGCACCACCACCGATGTCAGGATCAGCAGGCCGCCCATCGTCGGCGTCCCTGCCTTCTTGCGGTGCGTGGCCGGCCCCTCCTGGCGGATCACCTGGC
>JBOGIX010000135.1:0-5143 GCA_050744685.1 Vicinamibacterales bacterium
GCCGTGAGCCAGGTGTCGTGGATCATCGTGACCGGGGGAGCGTCTGGCACGGGTGATGGGTCTGTGCAGTTTGCGGTCGAACCGAACGGCACCGGCGCGCCGCGTGTCGGCACCATTGCCATCGCCGGGTTGACGTACACGGTCAACCAGCAATGAATCCAACTTCCAGCTTCAGCTTCCAGCTTTCAAGTTACTCCCAGCTCGAGGCCGTGACTGGGAGCTGGGAGCTGGGAGCTGGAAGCTGGAAGCTGACTACGGTGCTTCCGCATCCTCCATGTGCGGGATGCGCGGGTGTTCGACGAGGTGCATGTCGTACGCGGGATCGATCGTCGGGCTCGCGAGGCGCAGCGAGAACCAGAGCGCGATCGCGAGCACGGCGAGGCCGGTCAGCCCCACGACCAGGATGAGATACCAGACGAGGGATCGGAACGGGGCGGTCAGCTCGTCGACGTCCATCGATACCGCCATGAGCCATCCGAGCTCGGGATAGCTTCTCGAGAGCTGGCTTGGCGCCACGGCAACGATTCGGCGCGCGCCGTCGCTGGTCTGCGCTTCGTAGCTGACCGTGTCGAAGACCTCCTTGCGGCTGGCGCGCTCGTTCATCTGGGTCTGCAGCTGGCCAGCGGCAAAGAACCGATCGCCCTCGGAGTACGGCCGGCGGCTGAAGACGATCGTGCCGTCTGCGCGCACGAGCATCGCCTCGCTCGTCGCCCCGAGCTCGAGGCCGGCAATGCCCGCGAGCATCTCGCGGCTGTCCGCCACGATCTTCATCACACCCGCGACGCCGCTGTCGTCCGGCCGCAGCACCGGCACGGCGATGTCGAATGCGTACACGTGGGCGCTCTCGTCGCGGCGCACGTCGGTGACGCTGATGCGGCCGCGGCCCTCGTCGAACGCATTGAGCCACCAGGTTTCGTCCGATTGGTCGAAGTCCGTCGTTGCGTTCGACGCGGCCACGAGCCGCCCCTGTCGATCCGTGACGAGCACTTCGCGGTAGACGGAATCGTTCTTGACGAGCTCGGCAAGAAAACGGGACGCCGGTGTGTTTAGGATGCCGAGGCTGCCGATTGCCGCGGCGCGGTCCTTGTGCCACGCCTTTTCGAGCTCAGCCAGCCTGGCGGGATCCGATGGCACGGAGCTCCCTCCGGCTGCGGCCTCGCGCACGTCGGGCACGCGGCCGAGAATCGCGGCATCGAGAATCCGCCGATACACGTAGGCGTCGACGGCCGCCGCCGTGTACTCGGCGATCTGTCCGAGACGGATGCTTTCGGCCTGCGTTAACCGATTCTGTCCGATGCCGATGACGACGGCCGCGCCCGCGATCAGGACGGGAAGGGCGACGAGAAGGATGGCCGTGACGACACGGCTGTTGAGCCTCGCAAAGCGGGACGCCATGGCTGCCCCCTTGCTGCGGATGGACGATCGTTCCCAGGCAGAATCTGTGCTTCGAACGTCATCCTGTCAAGGGCGGCCACTCTTCAGCTGGCGTAATCTTCACGATCGCCTTGTGAATCTCACCGTGTCCCGCCAGTGGCGCGTGCGCATCGTCGGGAAAGAAGATGGCGAAGCGGCCGGGAGGCACGACGAGCCATGTCTCGGGACGGTCGTCGTAGAAGCCGATGTCGCGGGTGTCGTCGAACGGACCGGCGGGCCGCTGGCAGGCGCCGAGCGGCAGCCAGCCGATCTCTTCCGCGCCGCCGAGCGTGAACTGGATGTCGATGTACTGGCGGTGGGTCTCGAGCCGCGCGCCGTCGCGGCCCTTTCCGGCCTTCCGGTCGATGGAGACATACAATCGATTGCTGTCGATCGGGTGCCGGCCGGGCGCGAGCCGCAGCAGGTCCGGCCGCGCGAGAAACTCGAATGCCTGCCGGAACCCCGGATGAAGGGCGAGGTACCGATCGGCGCGTTCCAGCGCATCCAGGATCATCGCCGCTGCTACGATTCGATGCGGATGAGCTCGACGTCGAACACCAGCATGCCCTGCGGGGCGCCGCGCTGGCCGCCGTACGCCAGTTTCTCCGGGATCCACAGCCGGCGGGTTTCCCCCTCGACCATCAGCTGCACGCCTTCGGTCCACCCGGAGATGACCTGATTGAGCCCGAACGAGATGGGTTCGTTGCGCGCCACCGAGCTGTCGAACATCTGGCCGTCCGTGGTCCAGCCGGTGTAGTGCACCTTCACGCGGGAGTTGGCGCGCGGGTGCTGCGTGCCCGTGCCAGGAGTCAGCACCTTCGTGGCGAGGCCGCTGGTGGATCGCGTGGCATCGGCGGGCGGCGCCGCGACATCCGCCGGAGCGGGGATCGTTTTTGGCATCGTGTAAGTCCTCGTCTGTGATTATCGTATCGTTTGCGGCCGGGCGCAGCTCGTCGAAACGCGCCCCCGGAGTGGAGCCGCAGGATCGCCGTTCTTGTGAATTGAAGAGGAGATGTCCATGTCTGGCGAGATTCCCACACGACCGCTCGGGAACACGGGCGAACGCGTCTCGGCCATCGGGCTCGGCGGATGGCACCTGGGGCTCGGCGCGGTCAGCAAGTCGGCGAGCCTGAAGATCATCCGGACCGCCATCGACCGCGGCATCACCTTCGTGGACAACTCGTGGGATTACAACGAGGGTGAAAGCGAGATGCGGATGGGGCAGGCGCTCGCCGACGGTTACCGCGAGAAGGTCTTTCTGATGACGAAGATCGACGGGCGATCCGCAAAGGAAGCGACCCGCCAGCTCGACGAGTGCCTGACGCGTCTGAAGACCGACAGCATCGATCTCGTCCAGCATCACGAGGTCATTCGCTTCGAGGATCCGCACCGCATCTTCGATCCCGAGGGGGCCAACGGCGCGCTTCTCGAGGCGAAGAAGCAGGGCAAGCTCCGCTACATCGGATTCACGGGCCACAAGGATCCCGCGATCCACCTGCACACGCTCGCGGTCGCCAGGGAGCACGGGTTCCATTTCGACGCCGTGCAGATGCCACTCAACGTCATGGACGCTCACTACCGCAGCTTCGAAAAAGTGGTGCTCCCCGAGCTCCTCAAGGAGCAGATCGGCGTACTCGGCATGAAGCCGCTCGCCAGCGGCATCATCCTGCGATCGGGACAGGTCACTGCGCTCGAGTGCCTCCAGTACGCTCTGAGGCTCCCCACCTCCGTCGTGATCACGGGCATCGACAAGATCGAGTTCATCGAACAGGCCTGCGAGGCGGCGCGAACGTTCGAGACGCTGACCGAGGCAGGCGTGGAGGCAATTCTTCGCAAGACGCGCCAGCCCGCAGCGTCGGGCGAGTTCGAGCCTTTCAAGACCACGTCGATCTTCGACGCGACGGCGACCAACCCCGCGTGGCTCGGCGAGGAACCGGAGCGAGTGCAACAGCTCGTCAGCGAGTAGCGCAAGGCCGTCCGAGCGGAAACCGTGAACCGCATACGCTGTGTGTCGGCAAATGACACTTTCTCCGTTCAATCCATCAACTGCTTCAATGTCTATTGGTCCGCCCGGCTGTGCTCGGCCTCTCCAACCTGAAGCGACCGTGGCCTGAAGCGCGTGACGTTCAGGAGCGTCCTAACGCTCGCGGCGCACCGTGACCTTTGCGCCCCGAATCTTCGTGGCGCGCAAGGCGTCGATCACCTGCGCGGCGAGCGGTTCGGGTACTTCCACGAGTGAGAATCCCTCGTTGATCTCGATCGCGCCGATGGCCCGCGATGGAATGCCGGCCTCGCCCGTGATCGCGCCAACCAGGTCTCCCGGACGGATGCCGGAGCGGCGGCCGGCGCCGACGAAGAGCCGGGTCATGTCCTCACCGGCATCCGATCGCGGTGACTGCCGCGGCAGCCGGCCTCGCGACGGCTGGAGCGGTCGCTTCGGGCGCCGCTCCGGCGGCGCTGCCGGTGCTGCGGGCGCCGGAATGTCGCGGTCCTCCCTCTCTCCGGCCGTCGCCGCGTGTGCGAGGTGCACGGCCGCCGCGGCGATATCGACGATGTCGAACTCGCCGGCGAGCGCCTCGACGATGACGCGCGTCTGATCGAGGTTGCCGGCGAGCAGCCGTTCCCGGAGCGACGCACGCGTGATCTCCAGCCGCCGTGCACGCAGGTCCGCCACCGTCGGGATCGGCGCGACTTCGATCTTCTGCCTGGTGGCCGCTTCCATCGCGCGCAGCAGGCGGTGCTCGCGCGGCTCGGTCAGCGTGATCGCCGTGCCCGCGCGCCCGGCGCGCCCGGTGCGGCCGATCCGGTGCACGTACGTCTCGGGCGAGGCAGGCACGTCGTAGTTGATCACGTGCGAAAGCCGCTCGATGTCGAGACCCCGCGCGGCGACGTCGGTCGCCACGAGCAGGTCCGCCTTGTGCTCCCGGAAGCGCGCCATCACGCGATCGCGTTGCCGCTGTTCCATGCCGCCGTGCAGCGCCTCGGCGCGGTGCCCGTGCGCGTTCAGCAGCTCGACCAGCGTGTCGACCTCCAGCCTGGTGCGGCAGAAGACGAGCGCCGATTCCGCGTTCTCCGTCTCGAGCACCCGTTCGAGCGAGGCCGGCTTGTGCGCGCGAGCCACGATGTAGGCGAGCTGCCGGACGCGCGGCAGCTTGCCCGCGGCCGGCTTCTCGCGCGCGATGGCGATCCGCGCCGGGTCGCGCAGGTGCCGCTCCGCGATCGACAGGATCCTCGCGGGCATTGTCGCCGAGAACAGCGCCGTCTGGCGCCCGGCCGGCGTGGCCTCGAGGATGGCGTCTAGATCCTCGGCAAATCCCATGTCGAGCATCTCGTCCGCCTCGTCGAGGATCAGCATGTCCAGGCGATCGAGCTTCAAGGTCCCGCGGCGGATGTGATCCAGCGCGCGACCGGGCGTCGCGACGACGATGTTGGCGCCGCGCTCGAGGGCACGGACCTGGTGCAGCATCGGCGCGCCGCCGTAGACGGGCATCACGCTCAGCCTGGTGCCGCGCGCGTACTTGTGCACGGCCTCGGCGACCTGCATGGCGAGCTCGCGTGTGGGCACCAGCACCAGCCCGGTCGTCCGCCGCCGATCCGCGGGATCGAGCGCGCCGAGGCGCTGCAGCATCGGCAAGGCGAACGCGGCAGTCTTGCCGGTGCCGGTCGCCGCCTGCGCGAGCAGATCCCGCCCCTCCAGCAGCAGCGGAATGGTTTCGCGCTGCACCGGCGT
>JBOGIX010000136.1:0-3673 GCA_050744685.1 Vicinamibacterales bacterium
CCCATCGCCAGGTCCCGCGGGTGGCGCCGCCGCGTCGCGCGGGGGACAGCGCGAACGTCCGGGAACACAAGCCGATCGCTCCCGTTCACGCGGCGTGTGATCACGGACGCTCGCGCTGCCCCCTGCCGGCCCCCAAGGGATTCTCGGGGCCGGTGCGCCACCGGCGTCAGGGCGTCGCCCGGCTATTCTTCTCCGGTACGACCGTTCGTTCCGGCCCCGCGGCTGACGAGGCGCGACACGCAAGCCGTGGGCCCGGTAGCAGCCACGACACGGCCGGAACCAAATCACGCATCGACCCCGGTAAACAGATACGGTGGGAGTTGAAAGTTGAGGCAGGCTACGCGATCGCCCCGGAGCCCATCGCCATCGCGAGCCGACGTCCCGGCGTGGCGGCGCGCGACGATTCCGTGATGAGCTGTCCGCATGCGGCGCGGATGTCGCGACCGCGGGACTTGCGCACGGACACGGTGACGCCGCGGTCGGCAAGGATCTTCGCGAACCGGTTCACCGTGCGATCGGACGGCCGCTCGAACGGTATGCCCGCGGCTTCGTTGAGCGGCAACAGGTTGACCTTCGCCTTGATGCCGCTCAGCAGCCGCACGAGCCGGTGTGCGTCTTCGGGCGTGTCGTTCACGTCCTTCAGCATCACGTACTCGAAGGTGATCCGCTCGCGCCGTTTCAGCGGAAAGCGGCGACAGGCGTCGAGCAGCTCCTCGATGCCGTACTTACGGTTGATCGGGACCAGCAGATCGCGCTGCGCTTCGGTGGTCGAGTGCAGCGAAATCGCGAGGTTCGGCATCAGCGGTTCGGTCATGAGCCGCTCGAGCCCGGGCAGCACGCCGACGGTCGACAACGTGACGCGCCTCGGCGAGACGGCGAGGCCGTGCTCGTCGGCGAGCATCCGCAGCGCTTTCATGGTCTCGTCGTAGTTGTGCAGCGGTTCGCCCATCCCCATGAGCACGATCGTGAATCGCGCGTCGAGGGCGTCGAGCTCCCGCAGCAGGACGCGCACCTGCCCGACGATTTCGCCCGCCGTCAGATTGCGATCGATGCCCATCTTGCCGGTGAGGCAGAACGCGCACCGCATCGCGCAGCCCACCTGCGTCGACAGGCAGAAGGTCAACCGGTCGGGCTGCCGCGAACCCGCGGCATCGCCGGCATATTCAGGAATGCAGACCGCCTCGATGTGCTTGCCGTCGTTCAGGCGGAGCAGCAGCTTGGCTGTACCGTCGGTGGATTGTTCCTTGCGAACGACAGCAGGGGTCGTGAGTACGAAGGATTCGGCAAGCCGCTGGCGGAGGTCGCGGCTGAGGTCGCTCATCAGCCCGACGTCCGTGACGCCTCGCTTGTGGATCCACTGGAAGATTTGGCGTGCATGAAACCGCGGCCGGCCGAGCTCGGCGAGCGCCTGCTCGAGCTCGTGCAGCTCGCTGTCGGCAAGGTCGAGTCGGGTGTCGGTATTCATGGCAGGCCCCGCCGGTAAAGGCAGAATTACAATTGTACTACCATCAGAACATCGAATCTTCCCGAGCGGATCTTGAGCTGCGCGCGCCGCCGTGATAACATTCATATTTTGGGCTACCCTCTAATTCCTTCATATTCAATGGGTTGCGGCATTGCGCCGGGCGGGCCTGGGGAGGCGCTGCGGTGACGTCACCATCTCCACACGACATGGTCGTCCGCGAAGTCCTCGACAACGGCCTTCGTCTCATCACCGAGACGATGCCGCACGTGCGGTCGGTGACCATCGGTGTCTGGCTGACGCGCGGGTCGCGGCACGAGAACGACGCGAGCGGCGGTATCGCGCACTTCGTCGAGCACATGCTCTTCAAGGGGACCGACACGCGCAGCGCCGAAGACATCGCCCAGGCCATCGACTCGATCGGCGGGCAGCTCGACGCCTTCACCGCGAAGGAGTACGCGAGCTACTACATCAAGGTGCTCGACGAGCACCTGCCGCTCGCCGTCGATCTGCTCGCCGACATCGTCCGTCATCCGGCGTTTGCCGCCGACGAGATCGAGCGCGAGAAGAAAGTGATCCTCGAAGAGATCAAGATGGTCGAGGACACGCCCGACGATCTGGTGCACGAGCTCTTCACGCAGCACTTCTGGGAAGGGCATCCGCTGGCACGGCCGATTCTGGGCAGCCCCGAGACCGTCGACGCGCTCACGCGCGACACGCTGCTGCGCTACTTCCGCGGCGCTTACGTGGCGCCGAACATCGTCATCTCGGCGGCGGGGCACTTCGAGCACGAGCGCGTGCGAGCGCTGGTCGAGGACGCGTTCGGCGACATGCCGTCCTCCGGCGAGCCGTTCGGCGAGGAGCCGCCCCGAGTCAGCCCGCAGGTGATTACGCGCGCCAAGGAGCTCGAACAGAGCCACCTTTGTGTCGGCACCAACAGCTATCCGCAGAGCCACGCGGACCGCTATGTCAGCTACATCCTGAACACGGTGCTCGGCGGCTCGATGAGCTCGCGCCTGTTCCAGAACATCCGGGAGAAGCGGGGGCTGGCCTACTCGGTGTTCAGCGGGCTGAGCGCCTATCGCGACGCGGGCAACATGACGATCTACGCCGGCTGCGCGAACGAGGCGGTGGGCGAGGTGATCGACCTGTCGATCGAGGAGCTGAAGGGCCTGAAACGCGCGCCCGTTCCGGAGGCCGAGCTGCGGCGCGCGAAGGATCATCTGAAGGGCAGCCTGATGCTCAGCCTGGAGAACACCGCCAGCCGCATGTCGCACCTGGCGCGGCAGGAGATCTACTTCGAGCGGCATTTCGGCCTCGACGAAACGCTGGCGGGCGTGGAGGCGGTCAGCGCCGACGACATGCAGCGCGTCGCCGCCGACCTGTTCTCGAACGGCTCCCTCGCTGCCACGGTCGTCGGCCCGGCCGCACCGGAGCTGACGCGCCAGCGTCTGGATCTCAGCGACTGACCGCCGCGAACGCGGCACGAGCACGGAGACGATCGAACCGGTGATTGCGCGATACACCAACCCCGAGATGGGCGCCATCTGGAGCGACCAGCGGCGCTACGAGACGTGGCTCGAGGTCGAGCTCGCCGCGGTCGACGCGATGGCCGAGGCGGGGATCGTGCCGGCCGACGCGGCGCGCGAGCTGCGGGCGCGTGCGCGTTTCGACGTCGCCCGCATCGAAGAGATCGAGCAGGTCACGCAGCACGACGTCATCGCGTTCACGACCGCAGTAGCCGAGCACGCCGGCCCCTCGGCGCGGTGGCTGCATTTCGGCCTGACCTCGTCAGACGTGCTCGACACCGCGCAGGCGCTGCAGATGCGGCAGGCCTGCGATCTCATCGTCAAGGATCTCGCGCTGCTGATGGAGGCGGTGCGCACGCGCGCCGAGGAGCATCGCCGGACGCCCATGATCGGCCGGACGCACGGCGTGCACGCCGAGCCGATGACCCTCGGCGTCAAGCTCGCGCTCTGGTACGCCGAGCTGCACCGCGATCTCGATCGCGTGCTCGCGGCCCGCGAGACCGTCAGCGTGGGCAAGCTCTCCGGCGCCGTCGGCATGTTCGCCCATCTCGATCCGGCAATCGAGGCGCGGGTCTGCGAGAAGCTGGGCCTTCGGCCCGCGCCGGTGTCGTCGCAGGTGATTCAACGCGATCGGCACGCCGAGCTGATGTCCGCGTTGGCCATCACGGCCGCGTCGCTCGAG
>JBOGIX010000137.1:0-1473 GCA_050744685.1 Vicinamibacterales bacterium
CGGCCGGCGCGACGACGTCGGGGAGGAAGAGGAAGCGCCAGCCGGCGAGCTGCGCGCGGTAGCTCAGGTCGAGATCTTCGGTCAGCGTATCGTGCTGCCAGCCGCCTGCCCCATCGATCGCCTCGCGCCGCCACACGCCCGCCGTGCCGTTGAAGTTGAAGAAGCAGCCGGCGCGGTTCCTGCCGCCATGCTCGAGGACGAAATGCGCGTCGAGCAGGATCGATTGGATCTTGGTCAGCAGCGAGTAATCCTGGTTGATGTGGCCCCACCGCGCCTGGACCATGCCGACCTTCGGGTCCATCTCGAAGTACGGCAGCGTGCGCTGGAGGAAATCGCGCGGCGGGATGAAATCGGCGTCGAAGATGGCGATGAACTGGCCCGACGCTTCCTTCAATCCAGCTTCCAGGGCGCCCGCCTTGTAGCCGCGGCGGTCGACGCGGTGCAGGTACTCGATGTCATAACCGCGCGACGCGTGCCGCCGGACCGCCAGCTCGGCGATCTCCCGGGTCTCGTCCGTGGAGTCGTCCAGGACCTGGATCTGGAGCCGCTCCCGGGGATAGTCCATCTCGCAGACGGCATCGATGAGCCGGTCGGCGACGTACATCTCGTTGAAAATCGGAAGCTGAATCGTGACGGGGGGCAGTACACGCGAGGGCGGCAGCGGCTCCGGGGTCCGGCCCCGGTTTTTCATGTAAAGATAAACAAGGTAATACCGGTGCCACCCGTAAATCGCCAGAATGCTGAGGACAAAGAAGTACAGGACAAGGATCAGTGTCTGAGGCAGGCTCATAAGAAGATGAATCCGTCACGCCGCACGATCGGCGATTCTATAGCTCTGCAAAGCTGGAAGTCAACGCGCCTCAACCACTTGGAGCCGCGCGCCCGGGCGAGATGACACGTCAGGAGCTGCTTGCCCTCCTGCGCCAGGTTCAGGCCGGCGACGATACGCCTGAGTCTGCGCACGACCGCATCCTTCAATATCTGCGCCAGGCGCCGTTCGAAGACCTCGGCTTCGCGCGGGTCGATCATCACCGGCGGCTCAGGCAAGGCTTCCCTGAAGTGGTTTTCGGCCCGGGAAAGACCCCAGACCAGATCGCCGCCATCGCCGAACGTATCGTCTCCGCGGGCCACGCGCTGCTGGTCACGAGGACAGATGCCGCCGCCTACGCCGCTGTCGGCAGTCGAGTCGCCGACGCAGTTTTTACGCCCATCGCTCGAACGATCACCCGTCCGGCGGCAAATACCGAATGCGGGAAGGGCACGATCGCGGTGGTGGCGGCAGGAACGGCGGACCTGCCGATCGCGGAAGAGGCGGCGGTGTGCGCCGCGGTGATGGGAAACGACGTCGACCGCCTGTTCGACGTCGGCGTCGCCGGCCTCCATCGACTGCTCGCCGAACATCACCGCCTGCTCTCCGCCCGCGTCGTCATCGTCGTCGCCGGAATGGAGGGAGCGCTGCCGAGTGTGGTGGGA
>JBOGIX010000138.1:0-2188 GCA_050744685.1 Vicinamibacterales bacterium
TGGCCACGCAGCTCGCCGCCGGGGCGCTGCTCGCGGCGTTGCTCGTCGCGTTCGAACGCCTGCTCGGCGGCGTCGTCGTCAACGGGGCGGTCGACCTGCGTCGGTTCTCGATCCCGCCGTGGATCCCGTCCCGGTTGATGCTCCTCTCGGCGATCGTGGCGACGCACCTGGCCGTGCTGTGGGGAGGCACGCTGGTGCTCGTGGCCGCCAGCGCGCGGTGGCGCTTCTCGCGGCGCTGGCTGCAGGCCCGGGTCGCGATTCCCGCGCTCTGGATTGCACCGTCGGCGGTCTGCGCCCTGGCGGCCTCGGTGTTTGGCTGGCCGCTGTCGATGAGCGCCCTCCTGCTCTCGGCGATCGCCTGCGCGGGGGCCGCGTTCGCCGGCCCGGCCGTCGCCTCCTGGTATCGGCGCACCACCGTAGCGTCGCGGATCCTCGGGCTGTTCCTGGCGTTCCTGTTGCCAACGCTCCTGCTCCATCCGTCGACCACTTACTTCGCCGATCGGGCCGTGAGCCGGATCATCGAGACCCAATACGCCGTGCAGGCGCAGAACCACGTGCAGACGCTGCGCGCGTACATGGACGAGGCGAAAAGCGAGGTCGATCACCTCGAGGTCCTCACCGATCTGGTGCGCGGCGATTTCTCCGCCCCGGGCAGCACCGCGTCGGACGCGGCATTTCTCGTCTGGAAGCAGACCGTGCTCGCGCGCGAGCGGTTGACGTCGGCCGTGGAGCTGTACGACGTCGACGGCAAGCTCGTGAGCCGTTTCCCGCTGAACCTGCCCGAGTATGCCGTCGCCACGCCTCAGCACGCCTCCGGCTGCAACTGGGACATGTTCGTCGAGGTGGCCCCGTTCGGTGCCGAAGAACGGCGGATGCTGCATGCCGATCGTCTCATCTGCTCTCCGGAGGGCGTCTCGCAGGGCTCGATCGTGCTGCACGCCGTCTTCGAATACGAGACGCTGCCGTTCATCACTTCCCAGAACCCGTATTTCGAGATCTTCCGCTCGGAACACTCGCAACTCGAGGAGGACGGGCCGGGCGCAAACGTCGAGGTCGCGATTTACGGCTGGGGCCTCCAGCCGCTGTACACGTCCGGGGATTCCGCCTGGCCGATCACCGAGACGTTGTTCCGGCGCCTTTACGCATCACGCGATCCGTTCTGGGCTGAAGCAAGCGATGGCGACACCTGGCACCGCGTGTATTTCTCGAACGACCGCGAGCGGATCTTCGCCATCGGCTACCCCGTCCTCACGCTGTTCGACCATTTCGTGCACCTCGCCGAGCTGACGACGTTCGGCGGCGCCGCGTTCGTGCTGACGCTGCTCGGCACCGCCGTGTTCACGCGCATGGCCCGCGCCCGGCCGCGCGTCGGCCGCGCGCTGCTGCGCGAGATCCGTGCGAGCTTCTACCGCAA
Organism: Vicinamibacterales bacterium; assembly: GCA_050744685.1. Lineage (GTDB taxonomy): Bacteria > Acidobacteriota > Vicinamibacteria > Vicinamibacterales > 2-12-FULL-66-21 > JACCXG01. The sequence continues at coordinate 1,415 of JBOGIX010000138.1, forward strand.
GCTGTTCCTCGCGTTCGTCCTGGCCGCGGTCATCCCCGTGCTCATCCTCGCGCTCGGCATCCGCGCCTACTTCGGCAACCTGCTGCGCGCCGATATCGAGGCAGAGGCCGCGCGCACGGCGGCCATCGCGCAGCGAATCATCGAGGAGGCCGACGCCCCGCTCCGACGCAGCGATCCCGACGCGCTCGGCACGCTCAGCGACGATGTGATGGTGTGGATCGAGCAGGTGATCGCGCAGGACGTGAACGTGTTCAGGGGAGCGCGGCTCGTGGCCACGTCCGAGCGCGACCTGTTCGCCTCCGGCATCCTGCCGACGCGCACGCCTGGCGACCTGTACCGCGCCATCGTGCTCGAGCGGCTGCCGAGCTATGTCCGCCAGGATGCGATCGGCGGCTTCACCTACATGCTCGCCGCCGCGCCGGTGCGCAACGTGAGCGAGGACGCGCTCGTCACCGTCCCGCTCGCCTTGCGCCAGCGCGAAGTCGATCGGGAGATCGACGAGCTGGACCGGGGCGTGCACCTCGCCGCGCTCTTCTGCGTGCTGCTCGGCGCCGCCATCGGTCTGTCGATGGCGGAGCGCATCGCCGATCCGGTCCGGCGCCTCACGCTGGCGACCGGCCGCATCGCGCGCGGCGACTTCGATGCGCGCATCGCCGTGAAGTCCGCCGACGAGCTGCGCCGCCTCGTCGACGCCTTCAACAGCATGGCCGCCGAGCTGAAGGCGCAGCGCGGTCAACTCGAACGCACCCATCGCCTCGAGGCCTGGGCCGAGAT
>JBOGIX010000139.1:0-3228 GCA_050744685.1 Vicinamibacterales bacterium
GGATCACCTTCCGCTGGTGGCGAATCTGCGCATCGGATTTAAATAGGCTCTCCGACGTCAACTCCCAACCTCCAACCCCCAACTCCCAAGGCGCTGGGCTCGAGAGAGCTGGGCGAACAGCGATGCAACGAGCTGCCTGCCGCGACTTCCACCGAGCTTGTTCGGTCCTCTCGCTTTGGGAGTTGGGAGTTGGAAGTTGGGAGTTTTAGTGAAGTATTGACCAGCTAGATATCTATGTGATATCACTTTGACATCTCGTCAAAGGAGCATCACGATGATTCGCGAGCGTCAAATCACGGGGGTTCCCGGGTTGTCCATGCTGCTGGTGCTGATCCTCGCACTCGCCGCCGCGGTCTACGGCCTGATCGCGGGAATCCAGGCGGAAAGCGTGTCGCTCGTCGTCGGCTCGGCGCTCGGGATCGTGTTCGTCGTCTTTCTCGGCGCGGGGCTGTTCGTCGTCAACCCGAACGAGGGGCGGGTGCTCCAGCTGTTCGGCGATTACGTCGGCACGGTCCGCGTCGCCGGGCTGCGCTGGGCGAATCCGTTCTACACGAAGAATCGCATTTCGCTGCGCGTACGCAACTTCGAGAGCGCGCGGCTCAAGGTCAACGACAACGAGGGCAACCCGATCGAGATCGCCGCGGTCGTGGTGTGGCAGGTCGTCGACACGGCGGAGGCGGTCTTCGAGGTCGACGACTACAACAACTACGTCAAGGTGCAGAGCGAGTCCGCGCTGCGCAATCTCGCGACCAACTACACCTACGACTCGCACGACGATGCGCACATGTCGCTGCGGGGGCACACGACGGCTGTGGCAGAGCACCTCAAGAAGGAGATCCAGGAGCGCCTCGCGCGCGCCGGCGTCGAGGTGATCGAGGCCCGCATCACGCACCTGGCCTACGCGCCGGAGATCGCTGCTTCCATGCTGCAGAGGCAGCAAGCGGGCGCCATCATGGCCGCGCGTCAACGCATCGTCGAAGGGGCCGTCGGCATGGTGGAGATGGCGCTCGACCTGCTCTCGAAGCGCGAGATCGTCGCCCTGGACGACGAGCGGAAGGCGGCGATGGTCAGCAATCTGCTGGTGGTGCTGTGCGGCGAGCGATCGACGCAGCCCATCATCAACACCGGGACGATCTATCAATAGGCCGACGTGTCAGACCGCAAGCCGTTCCTGCTCCGGATCGATCGTGACGTGATGGAGGCGCTGCAGCGCTGGGCGGATGACGATCTGCGCAGCCTGAACGGGCAGATTGAGTTTCTTCTGCGGCAGGCGCTCAAAGAAGCGCGGCGCGAAGCGAAGCCGCAGAAGAAGGCGAAGTAAGGAACTACTTCAAGACTCTTCGTAATCCTCTTCGATCGGAGGCAGCAGGCGCGTCGACGGGCGCAGGGCCTCGCGATGATCGTAGAGCGGCAGATCGCGGACGTGAAGAGTCAGCGGGCAGCCGACGCCCTTCGCTTCGAGCATCACGGTAACGGGACTGCCTTCAACGCCTTCGCGGAAACCGATCGTGCAGCCGCAGGCAAGGCGTGCGTGTGTGAAGCCCTTCAACATCGTTACTGCCGATCATACTACAGAAGACCGCTGATCTCCTGTTCGATCGTGTCGCGCGACACCGGGCCCATGTGTTTGCGGCAGATGGCGCCGGTGCGATCGATGAGGAACGTCGTCGGCAGGCCGAAGAGCGGCCCGTAGGCGTTCTCGAACTCCTCGTTCGCGCGCAGCACCGGATAGTTCATCTTGTACGTGTCCGCGAACGCCTGCAGGTCGGCGGTCGACGGCTCGTCCATCGACAGCACGCCGAGGATCTCGAAGCCGCGATCCTTGTACTCGCCGTAGACCTCGACGAACTCCGGAATCTCGACCTTGCACGGCCCGCACCACGTCGCCCAGAAGTTCAGCAGCACGACCTTGCCCTTGTAGTCGGCGAGGCGGACGTCGGCGCCGTTGATGTCCTTCATCGTGAAATCGAAGTTCGCCTTGCCCGCCGAACAGGTCGAGTCCTCTGTCGAGAACGACGCCGTCGAGCCCGCATCTCCCCGGGGACCGCGAAGGAAGGGCACGGCAAACAACATCACCGCGAGCGCGGCCATCGCCGCGACCACCCATCGCTTCCGCGTCGGCGGCGGTCCGCCCTCGGCCTGCCCGGGGACGCCTTCGGAGTTGCCCGCCGCCGCGTGCCCAGGCAAACCAGCGGCACGCTCTGGCGAGGCCTCGCCGAAGCGCGCGGTGTCCGTCCCCGCGTGCGGAGGCGAGGGAGCTGGAGGTTGGGAGTTGATCGAGTCCCCGCCGTTTTCCGGGTTGTCCTTCCCCGCGCGCGAAGGCGGGGAAGCCGAATCGTCTTTGTTGTCCATCATGTCTTATTCAATCCGGCGGCGCACGAAACGCGCCACCTGCTGCAGCTCGCTCTCCGACGCGCGCGCGACGATCGCGTAGGTGCGTCCCTTGTCCGACCAGAGGAGCTCCTGCTCGCCGAGCTTGCGGACGCTGTCGTGGACGTCCTCCTCGCCGCGCACCTCATCCACCTCGTCTACCCGGCCGTTGAGGACGTATACCGACAGCGGTTCGCCGCGCCACTTATATAGAAGATGCGCGACACGCCCCTGGGTGGATCCGCAGCGGCGGATGCCCACGAGCTTCAGATCGTTCGGTTCGGAATCGGTTGCGAGTCGAATCGGCCAGCCGTTGGCCGCCAGCCAGTCGCGCGCGAGCACGGCGGAATCGGCGCTCGCCGGGTCGGGCGGGAACTGGAAGCACTTGACGTGATCCGCGGCCAGCTGCGCGGCGTACGTTTCGACGCTGCTTCCCCATCCAAAGAGCAGGAACACGCCCGCCCCGAGGATCAGGCTCGCCGCGAGCGACATGTGCACCCACGGCTTTCGGACGATCGAGCGGCTGCGCCGGTCCGCCAGCGCCCGCTGCGCCGCGCACCGCTGCCGCAACGCCTCCGGCGCGCAGCCCCGAAGGTCGCGACACCGCGCATGCAGCAGCTCGTGCGCCGTCTTCTCCCGCGTGGCGCGTGCGCGACAGGAAGGACAGGCCGCCAGGTGCTCCTCGATCCGCGCCTGATCGACCGCCTGGGACTCGCCGTCCACATACGCCGTGAGGTTCGACTCGAGGTCGCGGCAGGTCAACATCGCGGTTCACGGGCGAAATGCCAAGAATGCGCAGGAATGCCACGAATGCCATGAATGAAATTCCCGAGAGCAGAGGCTCGCGACTCTGCTAAC
>JBOGIX010000140.1:0-4941 GCA_050744685.1 Vicinamibacterales bacterium
GCGCACGGTCGCCGTGGCGTGCGTGCCGGCGAATGCGCACGACACGAGCACCGCGCACCCGTCCGGCCGCGGCTCGAGGCAGAGCTGCGACGGCCGCAGCAGCACGTCGACGGCCGACCCCGCGCTGCACGCCGGCTCGCAGCGGACCACACCCAGCTCGGTGGCCACGCCGTCGAATCGCACCACGCCCGGGACGATGTTGCTTTCGCCGATGAAGCTGGCGACGAACCGCGACGCCGGAGCGGTGTAGACATCATACGGCGTCCCGATCTGCTCGAGCCGGCCGTGTTGCAGCACCAGCACGCGATCCGCGATCTCGAGCGCTTCGTGTTGATCGTGCGTGACCACGAGCGCGGTCGCGCCAGCCTCGCGAAGCATCTGCCGCAGTTCGCCGCGCATGGTGCGCCTCAGTGCGGCATCGAGGTTCGACAGCGGCTCGTCGAGCAGCACGACCTTCGATCCCGGCGCGAGTGCTCGCGCGAGCGCCGTGCGCTGCTGCTGACCGCCCGACAGCTCGTGAGGATACCGGTGCCCGAGACCCTCGAGCTCGCATAACCGAATCACCGCTTCCAGGCGGTCGCGCCGCGCCGGCGCCCGCATCTTCCGGAGGCCGAACTCGATGTTGGCCGACACGGTCAGGTACGGGAAGAGCGCGTAGTCCTGGAACACGAACCCGACTGCGCGGGTTTCCGGCGGGACGTGCGCGCGGCCGTCGTCCACGACGCGACCGTCGATCGCGATCACTCCCGCGTCGGCACGCTCGAATCCCGCGATGAGCCGCAGCATCGTCGTCTTGCCGCACCCGCTGGGCCCGACGATGGTGACGATTTCGCCAGACTGCACCGAGAACGACAGATCGCCAAAGGCGATCACGCCGGCGCCGAAGCGCTTTACCACCCCGTGCAGCTCGATGGCCGCGCGTGCGTCCTTCACGACGCCGCTTCTCCCAACGCCCGGTTGGACGTGCCGAGATGAATCAGACAGATGACCGCCGGCAACCCCGCGGCGACGATGGTGAGAGCGGGGAGGGCGGCATCGCGCCAGAGCGATTCGGTGGTCATCTGCCACACGCCCACCGCCAGCGTGTCCCACCCGAGCGGACGAATCAGCATCGTCGCCGGGAGCTCCTTCATGACGTCGAGAAACACCAGCAGCGCGGCGGCCGTGAGCGGCGCGCGTAACAGCGGCAGGTGCAATTCGCGGACGAGCCGGCCGGGCGTGGCGCCGAGCGACGCGGCGCTCTCGTCAACGGACCGCGGAATGCGGGAGAGCCCGGCTTCGGTCGGGTGGAACCCGAGCGCGATGAAACGAACGACGTAGGCAAAGAGAAGGCCGATGCCCGTGCTCGTCGCCAGCAGCCCGACGTCGCGCCCGAAAATTCGCTGGAACACATCGGCGACGGTGCGATCCATGCCGGAGAGAATTGCCAGCACTCCAACGGCGACGACCGAGCCGGGCATCGCATAACCGAGGCCGGCAATCTGCGTGGCCAGGTGGAGGCCGCGCGAGGTCGAGCGGCGGCGCGCATAGGCGAGAAGCAGTCCGGCGGCGACACAGAGGATCGCGGCAAGGGCCGCGAGCGACACGCTGTTGATCGCGAGCGGAAGGAGCGTCGTGGCCGCGCGCCCCAGGTCGGGCGTGAACGACCACCACACGAGCGTGATCAACGGAACGAGGAACGCGACGCTGAACACGGTCAGGCAGGCGAGGGTCGACAGCCATGCGCGCCATCCGTGCAGCGGCGGCCAGACGTCGGCCGCCACGCGTCCGTGCGTCTGCGTGTAACGGCGGCGCTTCCGCTGCGTGCGCTCGATGGTGAACAGCGCGAAGGCCCAGACCAGCAGCACGAGCGACAACTGGCCTGCGGCCACACGATCGAACATGCCGAACCACACGCGATAGATGCCGACGGTGTAGGTGCGGTAGTCGAACAGCGAGACCGTGCCGAAATCCGCGAGCGCCTCCATCAGGGCAAGCGCGACGCCGACCGCGATCGCCGGACGGGCCAGCGGCAGCGCCACGCGCCAGAACGTCTGGCGCGGACCCAGTCCGAGGCTGCGCGCGGCTTCTACCGGCGCCGCGCCGAGGGTGGCGAATGCGCTCCGCGCCATCAGATACGGGTATGGATAGAGTACGAGCGACAAGACGATGACGAGGCCCCAGCCGGAGCGAACGTCAGGCCATTGGATCGAAGGAGTCACCGCCGCTCGGATGAATGACTGCACCGGACCGGAGTACTCGAGGAGCGCGACGAAGACGAATCCCATCACATAGGCAGGGATCGCCAGCGGCAGCATCAACGCCCACTCGAAGACGCGTCGTCCCGGAAAGCGGTGGGTGACCGTGAGCCAGGCGAGGCCCGTGCCGAGTGTGCCCGCACCGAGGCCGACGCCGACCAGCAGCCAGCCCGTGTTCCACGTGAGCTCCCAGAGGATAGTGTTGGCGAGGTGCCGCCAGACGTCGACGCGCGGCAGGAGCAGGTTCAATGCCACGGCGGCGAGCGGCGCAGAGACGAGGGCCGCGAGCAGCCAGGCGCTGACGTGTCCTGTCGAGCGTCGGGCGGCGACGGCAATCATCGATAGCCGGCCCGGTCCGCAAGCTTGACGGCCGCCGCCTGGAATTCTCCCGCCGCCGCACACCGATCGACTGCGTCTTGAACGTGCCCCACTTCTTCAGGATGTCGTGCGGCTGCACTTTGGGATTCGCCGGATACTCGAAGCTCGCGCTCGCGAGCGTGGCCTGCGCTTCGGGCGTCGACAGGAACTCGATGAACGCCATCGCCTGTTCGCGGTTCCTGGCGTGCGCGCTCACGCCGGCGCCCGAGACGTTGACGTGCACGCCGTGGTTGTCCTGGTCGGGCCAGAACGGCGCGACAGGGAAGCCCGGTTTCTGATTGAGCAGGCGCGCGAGATAGTAACTGTTGGTGATGCCGACGTCGCACTGGCCGGCGGCGATCCTTCGAGGATCTGTGTATCGCCGTTGATGTACTTGGGGTTGTTCGCCACCCAGCCGCGGACCATCTTTTCGACCGCTGCTTCGCCCTGCTGCTTGATCGACGCACCGAGCAGCGACTGGTTGTACGTGTTCGTCGACGTGCGCAGGCAGAGCCGATCCTTCCATTTCGGATCGCCAAGCGCTGCGTAGGTGGAGAGCTCGGAAGGCTTCACGCGGGCGGTGCTGTACATGATCGTGCGCGCGCGCACGGCCAGGCCGAACCAGCGGTTCTCGGGATCGCGCAGGTGCGCGGGGATATTGGCCGCGAGGACGTTCGAGTCGACCCGGGAGAGCAGCCCTTCGCGTGCGGCGTTCCAGAGATTGCCGGCATCGACGGTCAGGAGGACGTCGGCCGAGGTCCGCGCCCCCTCGCTGCGGAGGCGTTCGAAGACTTCATTGTTGTTGCCGTTGAAGAACCTGACCGTGATGCCCGTCTTCTTCGTGAACGCGTCGAAGACCGGTTCAGCGCCGTAGTGGGAGCGTGAAGAATACACCGTCAGCGTGGCGGGCGACTGGGCTCCCGCCAGCGTCGATCCGAGTACGAGTGCGCAGCCCAGAATCCCAAGTCCCCGCCACCCTTGCAGCCAATTCATTCACGCCTCCGTCGGGGTCAGGCCCCGGGGGCTGACCCCAGCGCCTCGGGGAGTCTGCCCCACAGTCTGTCCATGTTGAGACATAATCGCAATATCGACCAGCATATATCCGACCGTTGGTCGGTCAATGCCTCATGGGCAGGCAGCACCGGTACACGCGTTGCTTACTTTCCGGTTCCCGCGGGTGGGGAAGTACTATTGATGTCCGTGTAGTTCGGAGATGCACTTTGGAAATATTCCGTTGATCGCCCCGGTGCCCACCCCCCTCGCGTTCGCTATCCCGTACCCTGCAGCCGGGCCATCCGGCTCCGGACCCCATTCGGCGACCTGCTCCCGTAGCTCCGCAGTCTCGCGCTTCCCAGGGTTATCCGGCCGCCGACAGAATTTCCCAGTCTCGGCGCCGCCTCCGTCAAGGTAACCATGGCGTCCCGGAACACGCGCGTGATGGTGGTGGAAGACGACCGCGACACGAGAGAAGTCGTCAAATTGATTCTGGAACTCGATGGGATAGAGGTCACGGAAGCGTCCGACGGCTTCGAGGCGCTCGACCGGCTGCACGAGCTCAGTCAGCCCGCCCGCAAGCCGCCCTGCGCCATCGTCCTCGACATCATGATGCCCCGCTGCAGCGGGCCCGAATTCCGTCGCCGCCAGCTCGACGATCCCGCTATCGCAGGCGTCCCGGTGATCGTTCTGTCGGCCGTTGCCGATCAGATAGGATTCGACGATCTGCAGCCGTTTGCGCGGGTGCCGAAGCCGTTCGACCCGGATCAGCTGGTGAGGGCGGTCCGGCGCGCGTGCCATCTTGAAGACGACGCCTCGTCCCCTCTGATATGATGAGCGTTTCCGGAAACGCGCGCCCGTAGCTCAGCTGGATAGAGCGCCGGGCTTCGAACCCGTAGGTCGGGGGTTCAAATCCCTCCGGGCGCGCCAGCCTCCGCTCACGCATGGAATTGGGGTGAGCTACGGCTGGCAAGCCGTTCCGCTCACGCGGGAAATCAGTGTGAGCTACGGCTGGCAAGCCGACGGCGCTCCTGGCGGCAGCATCAGTGCTGCGCGCCGACACGCCGCGACGTTTCGGAATTTGACGTTCGTTAGCGCCCGTAGCTCAGCTGGATAGAGCGTCGGCCTCCGGAGCCGAAGGTCGCAGGTTCGAACCCTGCCGGGCGCGCCACCCCAAACCCCAAGCAAATCCAATGAAACCGGCCTCGAATGCGCGAGGCCCTGTCGAGGTTTGCGCGCCTCGGGGGGCCAAGTCGCTCGCCGGAGCCTGCCGCGTTTTTCGCCTGTTTTCCGCAATTCGCCGATCCGATTTGGCTCACTATTTGGCCCCCTTCCGGATCGCGCGGACCAGGAG
>JBOGIX010000141.1:0-10253 GCA_050744685.1 Vicinamibacterales bacterium
CAGGGAGTCAGCATCGTCCAGCCGGCGCTGGCTGGCGAGGGCGACGTGCTCGTTGCCGGGGGCGATTCGATGGGCGGAATGGGCATTCGCCGGATCGCGGTCGTACAAGGCGCAGGCGGCTGGACGGTCGAGGAGCGCTGGACGTCGCGCGGGCTGAAGCCGTACTTCAACGATTTCGTCGTGCACAACGGGCATGCCTACGGCTTCGACGCGAGCATCCTGGCGTGTATCGATCTCGCTGATGGCACACGCAAGTGGAAGGGCGGGCGCTACGGACACGGGCAGCTCGTGCTCCTGCCCGATCAGGACGCGCTGCTGGTGCTGTCCGAGGACGGGGAGCTCGCGCTCGTGAGGGCCGCGCCAGGGCAGTACACGGAGCTCGCACGAGTCCCGGCGATCAACGGCAAGACCTGGAACCATCCGGTTCTCGTGGGGGATGTGCTCCTGGTTCGAAACGGCGAGGAGATGGCGGCGTTCCGGCTGGCGTTGAGCCGCTGAGCCGGCCGTCGGAGCGTGTGAATAAATGTGTGGCTTCCGGCTTCAGCCGGAAGATTCCTGCCGATCTTCCGCCTGAAGAGAGTGTGAATAGATTGTGGCTTCCGGCTTCAGCCGGAAGAATTTCCCCGAGATCTTCCGCCTGACCAGCGTCCGCCAGGGCTACGGCGGTCCGCCGAAGCGCTTCGCGCGAAGGCGGAAGGCGGAAGCCACCCGCGACATCGCGACACCCGCACGAATTGGTGGGCCGAAGCGGCCAACCCCCCGCGCCCGCGGTCCGTCAAAGTCGCCATGGGTTCCGTCATTGCCGATCTTCGTTATGCGGCGCGAGAGCTGCGCCGCCGGCCTGGCTTCGCGCTGACCGCTGTACTCTCGCTGGCCCTCGGCATAGGCGCGACGAGCGCGGTGTTCAGCGTGGTCTACGGCGTCCTGATCAATCCGTTCCCTTACGTGGGCGCCGATCGCATGATGCAGCTCGCTCTCAGGGACAGCGCCGGGCGGTTCCGGTATCCCGGCCTGACCGGAGCGCAGGCGGATCAGCTGCGGCAGGCGCGAAGCGTCGAAAGCATCGTGGCCGAGGACGGATGGAACCTCACGACGACCGACGGGGACATCCCCGAGGACGTGGTCGCGTCCTACATTTCGCCGAATGCGCCGAACCACTGGGGAGTGCCGGCGCTGAGGGGGCGCTGGCTGATCCCGGCCGACGCCCCGCCCGGGCAGGAACCTTCGCGAGTGGTCGTGCTCGGTTACCAGTTCTGGCAGCGATACTACTCGGGCGATCCGACCGTGGTCGGCCGGACGCTCCAGCTCGTTCGCAAGGACTATCAAATCGTCGGCGTGATGCCGCCGCGCTTCAGGTGGCGCGAAGCGGACATTTACATGCCGCTCAAGATCCGGTACGAGCCCAACATCTATTACGGGGTCACCCTGAAGGTCAGGCCTGACGCTTCCATTGCTGCGGCGAATGCCGAGCTGCAGCCGCTCCTGCAGGACTTCTCCAGACACGCGCCGGCGCGCTATCCCGATACGTTTCGCGTCCACCTCCGCAGCATTGTCGAGCTGTATGCGCGGCCCATGGGCCCCAAGCTCTTTCTGCTGCTCGGCGTGGTGACGTCGCTGCTCCTCGTCGGATGCGCCAACGTCTCGATCCTGCTGCTCGTGCGTGGTGCGCACAGGCAGCAGGAGCTGGCCGTGCGAGCGGCCCTCGGCGCCGGACGGGGCCGGTTCGTGCGGCAGTTGCTGACTGAATCGATGGCCATCGCCGTCGTCGGCGCCGCGCTGGGGCTGCTGATCGCTTGGAGGGGCCTTGCCCTGATCGTGGAATGGATCCCCACGAACTCGTTCGCCGCTGAATCTGTCATCGAGATGAACGTGCCAGTGCTGCTTTTCAGCACTGCGCTCGCCGTGGTCACGGCGATCGCGTTCGGCGTCTGGCCGGCGCTCCAGCTGTCGCGCCCGGAGCTCGGTCGTGTGGCGCAGGCTGGCGCACGTCGAGTTGCCGGCAGCACGCACGGCCGCCGGGTTCATCGCGTGATGGTCGGCGTGCAGGTGGCGTTGACCCTGCTGATGCTGAGCGCCGCGGGCGCGGCGGGGAAGGGGTTCCTGCGGATGGCGAACACCGAGCTCGGCTACGACCCGGAGCACACGATGTCGTTGCCGATTCCCGTGCACGACGGCACTTATACGACCTGGAAGGAGCGCTCTGAGTATTTCGAGCGGCTCAGGGGGGCCGTTGCCACGATGCCGCAGGTCGTGTCCGCGGGAATTTCGACCAACGCCACGCCGCCGGCCAATGGAGGGGACACCACGCTCGAGATCCTGGCCAGCACGGCGCTCCAGAAGCCGGTCGCGCGAGCCAATTTCGTCAGTGCCGAATACTTCCCGCTGCTGCGCATCCCGCTGTCGCAGGGCCGCCTGTGGAGCCGCGACGAAACATCGCGAGGCGCGGCCCTTGCCGTGATCAACCAGACCATGGCCAGGCAGTACTGGCCGAACGGCGATGCGGTCGGCCGCCAGTTCCGGTTCGTCGGCATGAAGGACGAGCCGCCGTATTCCCCAGCGGCGAGCGGGGCAGATGGCTGGGTCGAAGTGATCGGCATAGTCGCCGACGCGCGCAACGACGGCCTGCGCAATCCGATCAAGCCGGCGGTGTACGTGCCGTATACGCTGAAGCTGCGGATGTTCACCCAGATCCTGGTGCGCACACGGGTCCCGCCGTTATCCATCCTGCGCGACGTGCGCGCCGAGCTCGTTCGTGTGGACCGCGAGCAGCAGGTCATGCGGGTGCGCGATCTGCACGGCTGGATCACGAACCTGCCCGAGTACTCGCAGCAGCGCCTGATCGCCCGGCTGTTCGGCATCTTCTCGCTGCTGGCGCTGGTGCTCTCTGCGGTGGGACTCTACAGCGTGGTGTCGTACGGCGTGGCGACGAGGACCAACGAGTTCGGCATCCGGATGGCCCTCGGCGCGCGCGCACGTGATGTCGTGCGCATGGTGCTGTCGGGAATGTTCTGGAACGTCGGGATCGGGGTGCTGGCCGGCGTGATCCTGTGCCTGGCCTTCGACAAGGTCGCGTCGTTCTGGGTCACCGAAACGTCCCGCGATCCGCTGATCCTCGGCGGCGTCACCGCCTTGCTGCTCGCCGTCGCCGTGGTCGCGTGCCTGGCACCAGCCCGCCGCGCCGCGGCGATCGACCCGATGGAGGCACTGCGGCTCGAGTAGCAGGGTCTACCCCCGGGGGCAGACCCTGCTAAGGGGCGCCACAGGGTCTGGCCCCAACTACTTCAACAGCACCCGCTTCACGTACTCGGCGCTGTCGGCGACGCTCCGGAAGGGATCGTGGGTGAAGTTTCCCCCCTGCTCCACGAACAAGTGCTTCAGGCCGGCCACCGGGGCATCGGGAAAGATCTTCGTGAAATCGATCGTCCCGTTGCCAACCTCCGTGTAGTCCCCGCTGACCTTGTGCACGTCCTTGACGTGCCACATCACGAAGCGCCCCGGGTGGCGCTTGAACCATTCGTTCGGAGACACCTTCGATCCCCGCGCGATCCAGTACAGGTCCATCTGCAGCTTGACCAGCGCCGGATCCGTGTTCTTCAGGATGATGTCGTAGCCGATCTGGCCGTTCTGCTCGAGGAACTCGAAATCGTGATTGTGGTACGCCAGCTGCAGCCCGGCCTTCTTGATCTGGGCGCCGATGACGTTCAGTCGCTCCGCAACGACTTTGAACTTCTCGATCGTCCGGGAATCGGGATCGAGCAGCGGCCACGTGATGTAGGACTGCCCCAGCACACGCGCGCCTTCGATGCAGCGGTCGACGTACCGTTGGAGCTCCTCGACGCTGGTCGACACGAACCGGTTCAAATCGTAGTGACCGCTGACCGCTGTGAGGTTGTGCCCGCGCAGGCGGTCGGCGAACGCCTTGGCCGGCATGCGGTAATAGCCAATCGCCTGGGGGTCGAACCCGTAGGTCTCGACCTCCTGGTAGCCCATGGCGGCGACGCGCTTGAGCGTGTCCTCGACGTTGGTGGCCATGGCCGCGCGCATCGTGAAGAGCTGCAGCCCCAGCTTGTAGCGCGGACGCGTCTGGATGAACGGGACGGCGAGCGACGCCGACGCCAGCGCGCCGGCGTGGTGCATGAACGTGCGGCGGTTCATCATGATGGGCTGCAGTCTACTCGCCGCCGCCCTTCAATTCCAGTGAAAGTGCGTGTACAGTGCCGTCCTGACTGCCGACGGCGTCCGGCAGGAAAGAAGGGCCATGCAGAACAAGCCGGCGCTCTACGCACTGCTCGTCGTCCTGTCCGCCGCCGGTGTTCCCTGCTCGGCGGGCGTACAGGCGATCCCCGACAAGCTGGTTGTTCTCACCTTCGACGATGCGAAGGCCAGCCATCACAGCGTCGTCCGGCCGCTGCTGAAGAAATACGGGTTCGGCGCGACGTTCTTCATTACCGAAGGATTCACCTTCACCACGAACAAGGATGAGTACCTGACGTGGAAGCAGATCGCGGATCTGCACGGCGACGGCTTCGAGATCGGCAACCACACGCGTGATCACATGGCGCTCTCGAAGGCGAACCTGCCGAGGCTGAAGGAGCAGGTCGAGGCGATCAACGCGCGTTGCGCCGCCCACGGTATCCCCACCCCGACATCCTTTGCCTATCCCGGCAACACGATCGACCCGGACGCGATTCAGAGGCTTGCCGATCTCGGCTTCCGCTTCGCCCGCCGCGGGGGCGCGCCGGAATACGACTACGCCGAGGGAAACGGGGTTGCGTACCAGCCCGGTCGCGACCATCCGCTGCTGCTTCCGTCGGCCGGCGACGCGCGGCCGGCATGGACACTCGACAACCTGAAGCGCGCGACGGACCAGGCGAAGAATGGCCGCATTGCGATCGTACAGTTCCACGGCGCACCAGATCTCGAACATCCCTGGGTGAACACGCCACGCGAACGGTTCGAGGAGTACATGCAGTACCTCCACGAACAGAAGTTCATGGTGATCGCATTGCGCGACCTGGCCAAATACGTCGACTGGCGACAGCGTCCCGCCGATCCATGGAAGGTGATCGAAGAACGCCGGAAGCAGCTGAATGCGAAGCCTGGCCGGCAGGCGTTCGTGCTGCGTGTGTTCCCCGCTTTGTGACCATCGGCCGGCCCGCGTCGACGACTGCGGCACGCCGGTTCGATATGATTCCAACGAGGAACAATTCGAGCAGGAGTGTGCATGCAGCGACGGAGCCTGGGCAGGAGCGGATTCGAACTGTCGACGATTGGATTGGGGACGTGGGCTGTCGGCGGCCACATGTGGGGCGGCCAGGACGAGGCGGAAAGCATCGAGGCCATTCACGCCGCGATCGACCACGGCATCAACTGGATAGATACGGCGCCGATCTACGGGTCGGGCCTCTCCGAGCAGGTCGTCGGCCGCGCCGTCCGGCAGCTGCCCTCGCCGCGCCGGCCGCTGGTCTTCACGAAGTTCGGGCTCGGCATCGACAGCAACACGCCTACTCGTTCGGCGGCCGCAGCCGAGGTCAAAGCCGAGTGTGAGGCGAGCCTTCGGCGTTTGGGAGTCGACCAGATCGATCTATTTCAGCTGCACTGGCCGGCGCCGCAGCCGATTGCGGAGACGGCCGGCGCCTGCGAGGCGCTGCTGAGGGAAGGGAAGATTCGCGCAATCGGGGTCTCGAACTTCTCGGTGGCGCAGCTCGAGGAGTGGCGGGCGACCGGGGTGCCGCTGCACTCCGACCAGCCGCCCTACAGCATTCTCAGGCCGGCGGCGAAGCACGACGTGCTGCCCTGGTGCGCCTCGCACGATGTGGGTGTCATTTCTTACTCACCACTATTCCGTGGGCTTCTGTTCGGCACATGGCCGAGGGACAAGACGTTTCCCGCAGACGATGCGCGAAGTACGCACAAGGACTATGCGGGCGCACGCTTCCAGCGGCACCTCAGGGCGGTGGAAGAGATCCGTGCGGTTGCGACGCGCGGCGGCCTGAGCGTCGCGCAACTCTGCGTCGGCGTGCTGCTGCGGACACCTGGGCTGACCGGGGTCATCGCCGGAGCGCGCAACGCGCGACAGGGGGCGTTGGTCGCGAGTCTCGGCGTGGCGGTCACCGCCGACCAGGCCGCAGCCGTGTGGACCATCGCCGACGCATTGGCAAAGGACCTCGAGGCCCTGTGATCCGGGCGGCCGCGGGGTGAGGTGGTCTACAGGACCCGGCGTATGCGCCGGTACTTCGCGTGCACGGCCTGGTCGACGGCATAGGCCAGCACCCCCGCGGCAATGAGTGCAAGGAACCAGCGGCCCTCGACCAGGCCGCCGAGCCGAAGCATCGACTCGCGATTGCCCGCGGCTTGTCCCGGATCCTGCATGAACGCCGCACGCACCAGGAACACGCCGAGCGTGGCGATGAGGCCTCCGCGCACGCCCACGCCGAACCTGCTGATCTTCCGGATCGCCGGCAGCACGGCGGAGTAGTCCACCTTCGGGTCGTCTTTCCCGCGAACGGCGCGAATGAATTCCGAGACGCCGTAAGCGGCGACCATCGCGCCGGCCGCCCCGACCAGAATTTCGCCGAGAGGCCACTCGAGGATGCGGCCGGTCCACGCTTCCGCTTCGTCGCCCTTCGATCCGCGCCGGCCGCGTAGCAGGCGGAAGGCTTCGAATCCAAGCGCACCGTAGATGCAGCCGCGAACGGCGTTTCCAATCCGCGTCACCATGCCGCTCGGGGTGGTGCCGTGCCGATCGGGATCCATGGTCGCATCCAGCAGTCGCCAGAGCGCATATCCACACAGTCCGATCGCGAGCACCACCAGCAGCGTGCGTCCGAACGGCTGCGTCAGGACGACCCGCAGCGCACCGCTCGTGTCGGTGATTCGGCCGCCGCGACTGGTGGCCGTGAGAATGGCGAGCACCCCGACGATGGCGTAGATGACCGCCTTCGAGGCGTAGCCCAGACGCGCAAGAGATTCCAGCACCGTGCCTCCGCGAAGCATCCGCGGCCGGCAACGCGCCAGCCGATACGCCCCGCCGAGATAGCACAAAACACGCCAACATGGCGGGCCAGGAGACGCCGGGATAAGATCGCGCGTCATGCCCACTGCTGCTGCCCGGCTGCGAAAGCTCCTCGACCGCCCCGGCATCCTGCTGATGCCCGGCTGTCACGACGCGATCTCGGCGCGGCTGATCGAGGAAGCCGGATTCGAGCTCGGGTTCATGAGTGGGTTCGCGGTGTCCGCGGCGCGGCTGGGCATGCCCGACACCGGGTTGATCTCGTACGCCGAGCTCGCGGATCAGGGGCAGAACATCTGCCGCGCCGTGTCCATCCCGCTCATCGGCGACGGCGACACGGGGTTTGGCAGCGCGCAAAACGTCAAGCGGACGGTGCAGGGGTACGGCTCGGCCGGCTTTGCCGCGATCATGCTCGAGGATCAGGTCGCGCCGAAGCGGTGCGGCCACACCGAGGGCAAGGCGGTGGTGGGACGAGACGAGGCGCTGATGCGGGTGCGTGCCGCCGTCGACGCACGGGATTCAGGGGAGGACATCCTGATCATGGCGCGGACCGACGCGCGCGCCTGCGTCTCGCTGGAAGAGGGCATCCTGCGCTGCCGGATGTTCCGCGAGATCGGCGCCGACATCACCTTTCTCGAGGCGCCGCTCGACGCGGGAGAGATGCGGCGGTACTGCGCCGAAGTCGACGGGCCGAAGATGGCGAACCTCATCGAAGGGGGCAAGACCCCGATTCTCGATCTCCCGGAGCTCGAGGCGATCGGCTACAAGATCGCGGTGTCTCCGCTGACGCTGCTCAACGTCTCGATCCAGGCGATGCGCAGCGCGTTGCGCAGCCTGCAGTCCGGCGTGCGGCCGGCGGCCGTGATGGATTTCGAGCACCTGAAGCAGGCGGTCGGGTTTCCGGCGTATTACGCCGAAGAGGCGCGCTACAAGGTGCCGGAGGAGACAGGTTCCCGATGACCAGGAGAGAGATGCTTGCGACCGTGGGCCCGGCGGTCGCCGGGCTGTCGATGGCTGGCGTGCACGCGCAGCAGCCCGTGCTCAGGAACATGGGCGGCGAGCCGCCCGGTTTTCGATACCGCGCCAGGGCGGGCAAGTTCGACATTCTCGAACACTGTCGCGGCCTCGGTCTCGGCGCCGTCCGAATGAGCCTGCCATCCGCCGACCTCGACGCGGCGCGTCAGCTCCGCAAGAAGCTCGAGACGTACGGGATGCGCGCGATCATCAGCCTGCCCCCGCCGAAAGAGGCCGGTGCCGTGGCGGCGTACGACGCCGCGGTGCGCGCGGTCCGCGAAATCGGCGCGGTGACCACCCACGCCTCGTTCACGGCGCGCCGCTACGAAGAGTTCGACACGTTCGACGCCTTCAAGGCCAGCTTCGAACGGCACCAGCGTTCGGTGGAGCTCGCCGAACCCGTGCTGCGGAAGCACAAGGTCAGGCTGGCGATCGAAAACCACAAGGGATGGCGCGCCGCCGAACACGTGCGGTGGATCCAGCGGCTCGGCAGCGAGTGGGTGGGTGCGTGTTACGACTTCGGCAACAACATTGCCCTCTGCGAGGATCCGGCGGAGACGCTCCGGCTGCTGGCGCCGGTGACGATCTACGTGAGCTTCAAGGACATGGCCGTCGAACCCTACGAGCACGGCTTTCTCCTGTCGGAGATGGCGCTCGGTGAAGGCATGCTCGATATCCCGGCCATGGTCAAGGTGCTCCAGCAGAAGGATCCCGACATGATCTTTGCGCTGGAGATGATCACCCGCGATCCGCTCGAGATTCCGGTCCTCACCAGGAAGTACTGGGCGACCTTCGACGACAGCTACAGCCCGCTGCCCGGACGCGACCTCGCGCGGATCCTCGAGATCGTGCGGTCGACTCCGCCGAAGACGCCGCTGACGCGTGTGGCCGGCCTCACGGCCGAACAGGGCCTCGCGCTCGAAGACCAGCTGATCGCCCGCTCGATCGCTTACGCGAGGAAGCGCCTGGCTCTCTGAACCGCCGACCGAAGCGGCTGCGCGCGGAGAGTGGCAGGGGCGGGTCTCGCGTCATGCGCCGAACCGGGAGCGCATGAAGCGCACGTTCTGCACGTAGCTCTCGAACATCGGCTGCCCCTTCGGCACCGCCCCCTCGATCTGAATCCAACCCTCGTAGCCGATCGCGTCCAGCGCGGCGCGCACGGCGGCGAAGTCGATCTTTCCCTCGCCGAGCAGGATGCCGTTCTCCTTTGCATGGAGCTCGCAGATGCGGTCACGGCCGAGCCGCCTGATCTCGGCGTAGATGTCGTAGCCCATCTGGTGGGAGTTGGCGACGTCGTAGTAGACCTGCACGTGGCGTGAGCCGACGGCGTCGAGGATGCGCAGGTGATCGTCGGCGCTCAGCCACGACTCGATGCCCAGGATCACACCCTGATGCTCGGCCCTCGGTGCCACGGCCTTCAGGCGGCGGATGACCTCCGCCTGGCCGCTCGGGTCGTTGCGAAGATCCCCCTTGTCGAAAAAGGCGAGCAGCACGACACGGACGTCGAGCGCGCGGGCCACGTCGATGCTGTCGGCGACCCACTGCACCGTACGCGGATCCGACTTGTACGGCACACGGTTCATGACGTCGAGGGCCACGCCGCCGATGCGCACGCCAGCAGCCTCGGCGGCCGCGCGATACGCCTCTTGCACGTCGGCGCGGCGAAGCTGCAGATCGTTGTCGACGCCCCCCATGGAGGTCTGCACGCCGTCGAGCCCCAGCTTCCGCGCGACGGAGAGCGCTTCGGTTTTCCCTCGCTGGCCAATCGACCAGTCGCAGGCGCCGAGATTGAATCGCGGCGCCGCGCTCGTCAGCGCGCGAACACCGTGGGGCGCCGTCAGCGCAACCGGCAGCGCAGCGCGCAGGAGGTCGCGGCGGGTCATGGCTTCTCCTTCATCAGGAACGCGGCGATGTCGGCGACGTCCTGCTCTCCCAAAGCGAGCGCCAGCGGGTCGGGCATCAGGCTTGGTTTGAGCGGAACGCGTGCGGCGAGCGCCGCGCGGTCGATGCCCACTGGACGGCCGTATCCATCGCGAATGGCGATCGTCGTCCCGTCCGCCTGAAGCAAGCCGATGTGCGCGTCGTTGGCCGACGTGACGAACAGCTCGGCGGCGTAGCCGAACGCGATCGCCGCACTCGGGTTGACGATCGCGTCGACCAGGCCTGCGCGATCGAACTTGTCGTGAATTGCCGTGAGGTCGGGACCGATCTCTGCCCCAGTCTGACC
>JBOGIX010000142.1:0-3073 GCA_050744685.1 Vicinamibacterales bacterium
GATCGGCACGGCGCGGAAAACTTCCGGCTAAAGCCGGAAGCCACAGGTATCTAATCACAAGTTTTGGACCAACTGGAGCCCGGGCTCTCGAGTCGTGCTCGCCGGTCAAGTCGTCCTCGCAGGATGGCCCGCTTGGCAATCACGGGGCCAGATGCGGCAGCATCGAGATGGTGTAGTCCGGCGGGGCGGCGCGTCGGCGGTCCGAGACGCAGCCTCGATGGAACTGAAGATGGTACCACGGTTTATCGTGCTCTTACGACGGGCGCCAGGCTGGCGTTACGCGGGACGCCGGGCGGCGCGGGATATGATCGCCGGCAAGGAACTGACGCACATAGTTTCCAGTTCCCAGTTACCGGTTACCAGAAATTGATGACTGGCAACTGGTAACTGAAGACTGCAAGGGTCAGTTTCGAGTTTCTAATGGTCAAGCTACTGAGAAGGCGCATCGTTCTGGCGGCAGCTGCGGCGCTGCTCGCCCTCTGTCCGGTCGAGCGTCCGGCCGCAGCGACGCAGGCGGGCAACACCGAGCGGATCGTTGTCGTGGGCGACATCCACGGTGCAGCGGACGGCCTCAAGGCCATCCTGCGGGCGGCGGGTTTGATCGAGACCGGTGGGCGGTGGAGCGGCGGCACGGCGCGGCTGGTCCAGACCGGCGACTTCCTCGATCGGGGGGCGAAGGTCCGCGAGGTCATGGACCTGCTCATGCGGCTCGAAGGCGAAGCTCGCCGCGCCGGCGGACGCGTGGACGTCCTGTTCGGGAACCACGAGGCTTTCGCCGTCCTGCGCGAACTGCGTGATGTTTCTCCGGATGCTTACGCCACGTTCGCGGACGGACGTTCCGACACCCGCCGCAACAAGGCGTACGACGCCCACGCCGAGATCGTCAAGCCAGCGGACCTTCCGCGCAAGGAGTGGATGGCGGCGCATCCGCCCGGCCAGGTCGAGTACCTCGAGGCCACGAGCCGATCGGGACGTTACGGCCGATGGATCCGTTCGCGACAGGCGATCCTGCAGATCGGCGACACCATCTTCATGCACGCGGGGCTGCATCCGGACAGCACGGCGTCCATCGAAGACGTCAACCGTGCCGTCGAACGCGAGGTCGACGCATGGGACTCGCTCGTCGAAGCACTCGGGCGTGAGCGGCTGGTCGGCCCGGCGTTCGGGCTGCAGGAGATCGTGGACGCCGCGCAACTCGAGATCGGCCGCATCGTCGAGGCGCAGCGCGCGGGCAAGCCGCTCGCCGACCACGTCACGCCGGAGTTCGTCGCGCACCTGAAACGGTTTCCCGAAATCGTTCGCGGCCCGCTGGTCGCGCCGGAGGGACCGTTGTGGTATCGGGGCCTGGCCACGCTCCCGGCCGGCGCACAGCCGCAGGTCGACGCACTCCTTCGGCGGCTCGGGGCCGAGCGCATCGTGATCGGCCACACGCCGCAGCTGCCCGGCGGGCGGATTACCGCGCGCTTTGGCGGACGGGTGATCCTGATCGACACGGGCATGCTCGCCAGCCACTTCAAGGGCGGACAGCCGTCGGCGCTCGAAATCCACAACGGCCGCATGACGGCCATTTATGCCGGCGGCCGGGAGCCCGTCGCGTCCTCGTCCGAGCGGCGCCACGACGTTCCGCTGTTTACGACAGCCGGACCAGGATCGTCGGCGACACGAGCGCCGCGAGGAGACGAGCCTGGCATAGTCAGGCGGGCGATGAGGCGCTGAACCTTCAATCCACCGATCGCGAGCCGCGAATAGCGAATAGCGAACAGCGAACAGCGAACAGCGAATAGCGGACGAGCGTAAGTCGAAGAATGCCCGAACTGCCCGACATCGAGCTCTACCTGCACGCGCTGCGGCCGCGCGTCGTCGGCCGCCGGATCGAGCGTGCGCGCGTCGGGAACCCTTTCCTCATTCGGACCTACGATCCGCCGCTGTCCGCGATCGAGGGAGTCTCGATTGTCGATCTCAGGCGCCTCGGGAAGCGAATCATCTTCGGGTTCGACGGCGACCTGTTCATGGTCGTTCACCTGATGATCGCGGGGCGGTTTCGCTGGCGCGAACGCGGCGCGGCGATTCCGGGCAAGGTCGGGCTCGCGGCGTTCGACTTCGAGGACGGAACGCTGTTGCTGACCGAGGCCGGTTCGAAGCGCCAGGCCTCCATTCACGTCGTGCGTGGCGCGGCATCCCTGGCCGAGCACGATCGCGGCGGCCTCGAAGTGCTCGATTCGGATTTGCCTGCCTTTGCCGCTCGGCTGACCGCCGAGAACCACACCCTGAAACGCGCCCTGACCGACCCGCATATTTTCAGCGGCATCGGCAACGCCTACTCGGATGAAATCCTCCACGCCGCGCGGCTGTCGCCGATGAAACTCACCGCGTCTCTCGACGACGAAGAGATGGAGCGGCTGTTCCATGCGGTCCGTGACACGCTGCAGATCTGGGTCGCGCGCCTGCAGGAGGAAACAGGGGACGATTTTCCTGAAAAGGTGACCGCGTTCCGCGACGGCATGGCAGTGCACGGCCGCTTTGGCAAACCGTGCCCGGTGTGCGGCGACCCGATTCAACGAATCGTGTACGCCACCAACGAAGCCAATTACTGTGCCCGTTGCCAGACTGGCGGCCGCCTGCTCTCGGATCGCGCGTTGTCGAGGCTGCTCGGCCAGGACTGGCCGAAGACGCTCGAAGCACTCGAGGCGCGGCGCCGAGGGTAAGGAACTGGGCTCGGGACTCGGTCCTCGGAACTCGGAACTCGGAACTCGGGAACCATAAGAAACGGACAACTGGAAACCGGAAACTGAAAACTGGCACCTGGATACTGGAATGAGCCCCTCCCGCCCCCGTTCGCGCCTTCCCGGGTATGAGGCTCTCTTTTCAGAGCAGAAGACTCTCTTTTCAAAGCAGAAGACTCTCTTTTCAAAGCAGAAGAGAAGACGCGCTCCTGCAGCGCTGGATCAGGTTCAACGGGGTCGGCGCTCTCGGGATCGCGGTCCAGCTCGGACTGCTCGCGTGGCTCGTTCGCGTCCTCGCGGTCCATCATCTGGCCGCGACAGCGATTGCCGTCGAAGCCGCCGTCCTGCAC
>JBOGIX010000143.1:0-3277 GCA_050744685.1 Vicinamibacterales bacterium
GTTCCGAGGGCAGCCCGATCGTGCCTGCCAGGCGGCTGCTGGCGAACAGGGCATCGTAGCGTTGCGCGTTGGCGCGCCGCTTTTCAGTCCACTGCGAGAGGTGCGGGAGCTTCACCCTCAGGACCGCGGCCTGCAGGCTGTCCAGCCGGAAGTTGCCGCCGATCCGCTTGTGGTAGTACTTCGGCTCGGCGCCGTGGTTCCGGAGGAGCCGCACCTCCCGCGCCAGCGCCGCATCGTTGGTCACGACCAGCCCGCCATCACCGAACGCACCAAGGTTCTTGCTGGGAAAGAAGGAGAAGCAGCCGGCTGTGCCCATCGATCCCGCCTGCCGCCCCTTGTAGCGGGCGCCGATTGCCTGGCACGCATCTTCAATCACCGCGATGCCAGTTCGCTGCGCCGCCGCCATCAGCGGATCCATGTCGGCGCAGAGACCATAAAGATGCACCGGGATGATCGCCCGCGTCCGCGGTGTCAAGGCGCGTTCAACGGCGGCGACGTCGAGGTTGTACGTCGCAGGGTCTATGTCGACGAACACCGGCGTCGCGCCGACGCGCGACGCGCACCCGGCGGTCGCGAAAAACGAATAGGTGCTGGTCACCACCTCGTCGCCGGGACCGATGCCGAGCGCCATCAGCGCTGCCAGAATCGCGTCGGTTCCAGACGACACGGCCACCGCATGGCCGACCTCGAGCGCGTCGACGAGCTCACGCTCGAACGCCGCGACCTCCGGTCCCATGATGAACTGCTGGCTGTCGCAGACGCGTTCGATCGCGGCCAGCAGTTCCGGGCGAAGCGAAAGATACTGCGGCTCGAGATCGAGCAGGGGGACCTTCGGTCCCATCAACGCACCACGATTTCGGGACTTCCCCAGAGGCCGAGATCGTTGCGTTGATCGCCGGTCGGTCCGCCCATCCCCTGTGCACTGGCGTAGGTGTTGAAAATAAGCTCCACCTCCTCGCCCGCGTAGGTGGACACGTCCACGCGTACGTCGATCCACTTGCGATCGCCCTGCATGGCGAACGGGTTGACGTGCTGCTCGAACAGCGGCTCGAACGCACGCCCGTCGGAGATCCCGACCATGAACTTGATGCCGTCCCCCTCCTGCTCCCACGCTTCGGGCCTGAGTCCCACCGACACCCACAACCACCCGTCGTCGGGAATCTGGAGCTTCCATATGAGGCGGGAGCCACCGACGGGGCTGATGGCGATGGACTTCTTCGTGACGCCGCCCAGGGTCACGTCGGCAAGGGAGAAGATCTCGGCGCTGGGGCGCTTGGTTGCCTCCGAAAACCGTTCGATCAGGTCGACGCGTCCACCGCCGCGGTTCCTGCCGAACAGCCACCAGCCGGCGATAATGACCGCCAGGAGCACGATCGCGGTCAGCGCCGCGCGATTGCCTTTCATACTGCGTTCTGCCTCCGGTTCAGCGCGTGCCACTGTACCACGATCACCGCCGACGTTCCTTGACCGCGGCGCGCGTTTCCCGGTCCGCCTCGCGCCGCTTGATCGTCTCACGTTTGTCGTGCGCCTTCTTGCCCTTCGCCAGCGCGATGGCGACCTTCACGTAGCCATTGTGAAAGTACATCCGCGTGGGCACGAGCGTCATACCCTTCTCCACCGTCTTGCCGATCAGCTTTCTGATCTCTGCTTTGCGCAGGAGCAGTTTGCGACGCCGCGTCGGCTCGTGATCCGCATAGCCGCGATGGCTGTACGGGTTGATGTGGACGTTGTAGATCCAGATCTCACCCGACTCGATGCGCGCGAAGCTGTCCCGCAGGTTCACGTTCCCCTCGCGAATCGACTTCACCTCGGTACCGAGCAGCGCCATGCCCGCCTCGAAGGTCTCGATCATGTGGTAGTCGTGGAACGCCTTGCGGTTTTCCGCGATGTTCCTCTGCGCCTCTTCACGCTCGGTCCTGGCCACCCTGCGCTCCGTCCCTTCTCGGCGTGACGTGCCCGGCATCGCGCGCGTCGCCGCGTCCGGCCGCCAGGCGTGCCGCCAGCCGCACCGCCTCGATCAGGCTGGAGGGGTCCGCCACGCCGCGGCCCGCGATGTCGAAGGCCGTTCCGTGATCCACCGAGGTGCGGATGATCGGCAGCCCCAGCGTCACGTTCACGGCACGGCCGAATGCCGCCATCTTCACCGGAATCAGCCCTTGATCGTGGTAGCAGGCGACGACCGCGTCGAACTCTCCGCGCATGGTACGCAGGAAGATTGTATCGGCCGGGAACGGACCGTCCACCGCGATCCCGCGCGCCCGGCAGGCCTCGACCGCCGGCCGCAGCACGTCATCGTCTTCGGACCCGATGACGCCATGCTCGCCCGCGTGCGGGTTGAGACCGGCGAGCGCGATGCTCGCACGAGGATATCCGAACCGCGGCAGCTCCTCGGCAGCCAGCCCCACGACCTCTTCGACGCGATCCCGGCTCAACGCGCCGGGCACCGCGGACAACGGAATGTGCACCGTGGCAAGGATGACACGAAGCGCCTCCGCGTAGAACATCATGGCGAACCGCCTCGTCCCCGTCAGGTGCGCCAGCAGCTCGGTGTGTCCTTTCCACGGCACGCCGGCGGCGGCAAACGCTTCCTTGTTGATCGGCGCGGTCGCAATCGCCTCGATCCGCCCCGCCTGCGCGTCGGCAACCGCGCGAAGGATCGCATCGTAGGCGGCCCGGCCTGCCTCCCCGGATACGCGACCGCGCGCGAACGCACCCAGCTCCGCCGCAGACGAGGGACCATAAAGGATTGGCTCGCACAGCGAGCGCACGCCGGGATCGGCGGCCGCGCGCGCCGCAATCTCCGGTCCGATACCGGCGGGATCGCCGACGGTGACGCCGATGCGAGGTAAGCGGATTATCGACAACTGCTGTTGCAGGAACCGTTGGTGCAGCTGCCGCAGCCGCCTCCGGGGCCGGTGGGATTGGTGCAGCTGCCGCAGCCCCCTTCGTCGGCGCAGCCGCCGTGGACGACGCCCTTGCCGTTCGGGAGCTCGTAGCGCAGGCAGCACTTCAGCCGGCCGCACATCCCCGACAGCTTCGACGGATTCAGGCTGAGGTTCTGCTGCTTCGCCATCTTGATCGAGATGGGCGCGAACGACTGCAGCCACGTCGTGCAGCACAACGGCCGGCCGCAGGATCCGTAGCCGCCGAGCATGCGCGCCTCGTCGCGCACGCCGATCTGCCGCATCTCGATCCGCGTCCGGAAGTGGGCCGCCAGATCCCGCACGAGCTCGCGGAAGTCCACCCGGCCCTCGGCCGTGTAATAGAAGATGAGGCG
>JBOGIX010000144.1:0-5580 GCA_050744685.1 Vicinamibacterales bacterium
GGAACATGTGGCACATCTTGACCTGATCCTCAGCGTGCACGGTCCGGGACGCGACCGTGTGAAGAAGAGCCATCACGATCAGCCGGCAGACGACCCGTACTACATCTGGTCCGGCGACACGACCGGCCCCTGGGCCGTGTCGCTTCGGCACCGCCGCGGCCCGATCGATCTCACCGGGCCGGCGCGCGTCCGCTGGCGGGCGAAGCAGTCCGGCTTCCACGAGCTTCGCCTGATCGTTCAGGTCGATTCGACGGCATGGCTCATCGCCGATCAGGGCGACGACGCGTCGGCGGACTGGCGCGAGCGCGAGTTCTCGATTCCCGACCTCGCCTGGCGTTCCTTCGACATCACGCGCATCGTCGAAGGGCGTACGGTTGAAAGACCGGACCTGTCCAACGTGCTCGCAATCGGTGTCACGGATCTGCGTGCAGGCGGCGGAACGCCCGCGAGCTCGCGGCTGGACTGGATCGAGGTATACGCCAACGCAGGTGGCACTCAGTAGACTCGAGGATCAGGGCACGTTACGGATCTCGCCACGCGCCGCGCTGTCACGCTCGGTGCGCGGACCGACACTGCGCGATTCTGCCGTCCAGAACACCGGCAGGTGATGTAACGTGGTCACCGCAGGTGCCACGCCCAAGGCCATGATGCACAGGCTGCTCGCGCTGGTCGCCGTGGCGACGCTCCCGGCGCTGATGTCCTGGACACACCGGGCGTCCGCGATCGCCGGAACGTCCATCATCCTCGTGACCACGACGAGCACGCAGGATACCGGGCTCCTGGACGTGCTCGTGCCGCGTTTCGAGAGGGAGAGTGGGATCGCCGTCAAGGTCATCGCCGTGGGCAGCGGCGCGGCCCTGAGGATGGCGTCCGCGGGCGATGCCGACGCCGTGCTGGTGCACGCACCCGCCGCGGAGGAGAAATACGCGGCGGCGGGCGACCTGGCGGAGGGACGAGCCGTGATGCACAACGACTTCGCGCTGATCGGTCCTTCGGCCGATCCCGCGGGCGTTCGTGCCGCACCATCGATCGCAGGCGCGATGAAAGCCATCGCAGCCGGCGGGACGTTCATTTCACGGGGAGACGACTCAGGAACGCACCAGCTGGAGATGGCGTTGTGGAGATCCGCGCAGATCGATCCACGCTCGCTCTCCCGCCGTGAGGAAACCGGGCAGGGCATGGGCGCGACGCTCAACGTCGCCGATCAGCGGCAGGCGTACACGCTCACCGATCGCGGCACTTACCTGGCGCTCGGCAGGCGCCTCGGGCTCACCGTGCTCCTGCAGGGCGATCCCCGGCTGCTCAACAGGTATCACGCCTACGTGGTCAACCCGGCAAAGCATCCGCGCGTCAAGGCTGCCGAGGCGCGCAGGTTCGTCGCGTTTCTCGTGTCTGCTCCTGTCCAGGAGATCATCGGGAAGTTCGGGCGCCTGGAATACGGTGAGCCGCTCTTTTTTCCTGACGCACTTCCGACGGCGCGACGGCACTAGCGGTCGTGCAGATCATTTTTCAGGGAGTCCGTGACGCGCTGAGCCTGATCCTCGCCGGCGACCCCGCCGTGGCCGCCATCGCCTGGCGCACGATTGTCATCTCGGCTTCTGCAACGGCCCTCGCAGTGCTCGTCGGTGTTCCGCTGGCGTATGTGGTTGCACGGAAGCCGTTCCCGGGCCGCACGTTCCTCCTCGGCTTCGTCAACACCGGTATGGGGATGCCGCCAGTGGTGGTGGGCGTGGTGGTCTGGCTGCTGATCGTCCGCAGCGGTCCGCTGGGCGACCTGGACCTCGCGTACACGCGCGAGGCGATGGCGCTCGCGCAATTCCTGATTGCCACGCCGATTGTCATCGGGTTCACCACGGCATCGTTCCAGGCGTTGCCGCCGCGCCTGCCCGATCTGCTGGCGCTGCTCGGCGCGGGCCGGCTGCGGACCATGTGGCTGCTCGCGCGCGAGGCGGAGCTCGGGACGCTCGTCGCCGTGATGGCCGCCTTCGGGGCCATCGTGTCCGAGGTGGGCGCCGCAATGATCGTCGGCGGCAATCTCGAGCGCAGCACCCGCGTGCTCACGACGGCCATCGTAACTGAGACGAGCCGCGGCGCCGTCGAACGCGCGCTCGCGCTCGGCTTCATCCTGCTCGCGTTGTCGTTCGTGGTCAATCTCGCGCTGACCGTCGTGCAGCAGCGCCGGCGCGGCTGATGGATCTCACGGTCGAGGATCTCCGCTTCGAGCGCGATCGCCGGATCGTCCTGGACATCCCGTCGCTCGGGTTCCGAAGCAGGAGGACGACTGCAATTCTCGGCCCGAACGGCGCGGGCAAGACGACGCTGCTGCGGCTCATAGCCGCGCTCGAGCGCCCGGTTCGTGGCCGGATAAGTGCGGCCGGCACGTTCGCCGCGCCCGACGTCCGCTGGCGCCGGAATCTCGCCTTCGTATTCCAGGACGACGTCTTTCTCCGGCAGACCGTTCGAGCGAACCTCGAGCTGGCACTGCGGCTCCGCGGGCTGGACCGCGCCGAGCGGCGCGAGCGGATCTCGGATGCCGCGCAGCTGCTTTCCGTCACGCACCTGCTCGATCGCCGTGCCGATCGACTCTCGAGGGGAGAAATGCGTCGAGCCGGTCTGGCCCGCGCCTTGTGCCTGCGCTCGCCGCTCGTGCTCCTCGACGAGCCGCTCGACGGCCTGGACGCCCCGACCTACGCACGGTTACTCGACGAGCTGCCGCAGGTCCTGCACGCGTTCGGTGGGACCACGCTCCTCGTGACCCACCAGCGCGACGAAGCGCTACGCCTCGGACAGGATCTCGTCGTGCTGATCGAGGGCCGCGTGCATGCTTCCGGCGACAAGCACGATGTGGCGCTGCGGCCGGGGAGCGTGGCCGTCGCCACTGTGCTCGGCCACACGATTCTTTCCCTTGACGGACGAACCGTCGCCGTCCCGCCAGGAGCGATCCACCTCGGACCGGGCCCCTTCGAGTTCAGGATGATCGTCGAGGACATCGTCGATGTCGTGCATCACTGCGAGATCGTCGGCTCCGCGGGCGGAGCTCGCGTCCACGTCCGGCCGCCGGCGGCCGCGATCATGCCCCACCGGGGCGACACCATCGTCGTTCACGCCGATCGCATTTCCGAGCTCGCCTCGTAAGCGGGTGGCGTCCGCGCTACAAAGCGTGTGGATAAATCGCCCACGGGGCGTGTGGCTTCCGCCTTTAGAGCGTGTGAATAAATCGTCCGCTGACGGGTGGCTTCCGCCTTCAGGCGGAAGATCTCCAGAAATTCTTCCGGCTGAAGCCGGAAGCCACACATCTATTCACACTCCCGGAAGGCGGAAGCCACGCTATCAGGCGGCACGTCTCGTCGCTCGGCACGAGTTGCTCCTTCTGCGGGCCCGGTGAGTCCTAGCTCGGCGAGCTTCTTCGCAGGCACGAACCCGTCATCGTCCCAGCCCCTCGCCCGGTAGTAGCCGCCGATCATCTCGCGGAGTTCGTCCTCCGTCAGCCCGACGCCCGCGCCTACACCGGTGGGAAGCGTGTCCGTCAGCAGGCGCTTCGGCAGCCAGTCCGTCCAGGGTTGCCAGCCTTCGCGGACGTTGAACAGCTTCTTGATCGTATGGATTCGTTCGCCGGCGACGCGCAGCTCCGCGGCCGTGTAGTCCCATCCCGTGACGGCGTGGAGGATCTCCGCGGCGTCGGCGTAGAAGTCGGCGAAGCACTTGCGCAGGAACTTGCACACGATCAGCGAGTCCATCACCGCCGCGAAGTCCTCGGATGCTGCGACGAGCCCGCCGCGGCCGGCGTCTCCGCGGAACCGATCGACATCACCCGAGAAGTCGGCTTCGTACGCGCCGGACCGGTTGTGGCAGGCGCCGCGCGGGCTCACCGCGAGGCCGAGCGCCATGGTCTTGAGGCTTCGCGGTTCGTATCCCGGCAGCTCGAGACCCTTGACGTGCATTGCCCAGTCGCCGCTGTTCCCGCCGATCTCGAGCGAGGCGCGCCGCGATCCTTCCGCGAGCAGGACACCGGCACCCTGCCGGTCGCCAATCGCGCGAATGCCGGCCAGCACGCCTGCGCCGTTCCCGAACCGCAGCCCGAGCGCCTCCGCATCCGGCAGCAGGCCCATGGTCGCGCTTTCCATGGCCCACGCGAGCGTGCCGCCCGTGCTGATCGCATCGAGCCCGTATGCGTCGCACAGGCGGGCGGCTTCGATCACCGCGTCCGGATCGCCGATGCCGCAGAGCGGCCCCAGAGCGAACAGCGTCTCGTACTCCAGGCGCTGCGCGGGGCCCTCTCCGTTCCGCGACGCAAAGAGACGCTCGCACCGGATCGTGCACGATGCACAGCCGTGGCGGCGCGCGAAGTTGTTCCCGGTCAGCTGCTCTCCGCTGAGGGCCTCGGCGTCCTCGAACGTGGCCTGCTGGAAGTTGCGTGTCGGCAGCGCGCCGAAGCGGTTGAACACGGCCACGTTCGCCACCGTGCCGATGGTCCGGTACTTCTCCGTGACGGAGCCAAGGCTGCGCCGGCGGAGCGAACGGGCGATGTCGTCGACGCGTACCGGATCTGCGACCGGCGTGCCGCGATTGCCGCACACCGCGATCGCCTTGAGGTTCTTCGCGCCCATCACCGCGCCAACGCCGCCACGGCCCGCCTGCCGTCCTTCGTTGCTGATGGTCGCGAACCGCACCAGGTTTTCGCCGGCCTTGCCAATAGACGCGACGCACACCTGACCACCCAGCTCCGAGCGGAGTCGTGCCTCCGTCTCCGCCGGGGCGGCGGACCGGAGGTGGGCCGCCGATCCGATCCGCACCAACGAGCCACTGACGAACAGGTACGCGAGCGACGACGCCTTGCCGGTCACGATCAGCGCGTCTACGCCGAGCCGCTTCAGCTCCAAGGCGAAGTGGCTCGAGGACAGCGAGTCCGCGATGAAGCCGGTGAGCGGAGACTTCGCCACGACGGCGAACTTCGCCGTCGTCGTCAGCCCCGTGCCCGCGAGAGGCGCACTGGTGAATACGAGAGGAGCGGACGGCGAAAGAGGCTCGACGCCGGGAGGCGCGTACTCCAGGAGCAGGCTGGCGCCAAGGCCGATGCCGCCCAGGCACGTGCGCAGTCGCGCGGCCTCGAGGTCGCGGAACTCGCTCGCGCCGCTGCCCAGATCGACCTGCAGGAGGCGGCCGAAGAAGCCGTCCACGGCTATCCTCCTGCGTCCGCCGCCAGGAGGACGAGGCTGTCGCCGTTCGTAATCCTGGTCTCCGGGTTCCGGACAATGCCGAGGGCGTTCAGGCTGCAGGCGTAGCCTTCGACCAGGCGGGTTCGATCGGCGTGCACGACGCGATCGACGAGCACCGGCAGGCGCTCCGCGAGGGCCGTCAGCGCCTCGCCCAGGGTGGCGCCGTCCGGGAGATCGAGCGTGATCTCCTTCGTGCCCGAGAGCAGCTGCGCCACGCCGAACAGTTCCACCGTGCACCGGACACGCGGCCGATCAGGAGCGGCCGGATCGTGATCCTCGCGGCCGTGGAGACGGGGCCAGAGCGTCAGCGCCCGCTGGTAGTCTTCGGGCGTGTTCATGTTGAAGAAGCTCCAGCCTTCCGGAT
>JBOGIX010000145.1:0-4009 GCA_050744685.1 Vicinamibacterales bacterium
ACTCGAGGGCGCGACGGTCGTGCACTGCCACCAGCAGCACGTGCTCGCGAGCAGCCTGTCCGCGCTGATGACGCGGCTGCGCCGCCGGCGCGTGTTCGCGACCGACCTCGGCGGCGGCGGCCTCGACGTGTCCACGTATCTGTCCACCGACTCCTGGTATCACGGGCACCTGCACATCAGCGAGTACAGCCGTCATGTGGCAGGGCACGACGCCAACCGGCGCGCGCGCGTGATTCTCGGCGGTGTGGATACCGTCAAGTTCTCGCCGGGACACGAGCGCGGCGACAGCGTGCTGTTCGTCGGCAGGCTGCTGCCGCACAAGGGCGTGCACGATCTGATCGATGCCATCCCTCCCGGTGTCTCGCTGCGGATTGTCGGGCGGACGATGGACGCGGAGTACTTGAACAGCCTGCGCGCACGCGCCGCCGGGAAGTCTGTCGCCTTCCTGCACGAGACCGGTGACGAGCAGCTGGTGGAGGAGTATCGCCGCGCGCTGTGCGTGGTCCTGCCGAGCGTCTATACAGCGCCGGATGGCCGTCACACGCTGGTGCCCGAGCTGCTCGGACAGACCCTCCTCGAAGGAATGGCCTGTGGCCGGCCGGTGATCTGCACCGACGTGGCCAGCCTGCCGGAAGTCGTCGTGCGCGGCGAGAACGGATTCGTCGTGCCGCCCGGCGATCCGCTGGCATTGCGTGCCGCGATCGACGCGCTGCGATCGGATCCCGACGCCGCGGAACGGCTGGGACAGGCGGGACGCGCCCGTGTGCTGGAGCGCTTTCGATGGGCGCAGGTCGTGGACCGTTGCCTCGACGCATACGAGACCCTGTGATGGCGCCCTGGCACCTGATCACGTGTGAGTTTCCGCCGGCGACCGGCGGTGTCAGCGATCACTCGGGCGTGCTCGCCGACTTCGCGGCCGGTCGCGGCCTCGACGTTCACGTCTGGGCACCCGCCGGCGCCGGCCCCCGCGCGCGCCTGCAGGTGCACGACGTGTTCGGCCGCTTCACGAGCGACGATCTGGCGCGCGCCGATCGTCTGCTTGCTGCCTATCCCGCGCCGCGGCGGCTCGTGGTGCAGTGGGTGCCGCATGGATACGGCCGGCGCGGCCTGAACGTCCAGTTCAGCCGCTGGATTGCACGCCGCGCCCGCGCGGGAGACGAGATTGACGTGGTCGTGCACGAACCCTTCGTGGACTACTTCGGACATTCGTGGGGGCAGCCTGCGAGGGCGGTGATTCAACGCTACATGGCGCGGCTCGTGCTCCGCTCCGCACGTCGGGTCTGGGTCTCGATTCCCGCCTGGAACAGCCGGCTCGAGACGCCGTGGCTGCGGCTCTCGGAGTCGCCGCGCGTGCTGCCCGTTCCCGGCACGATCCCCGTGGACGACGATCCTGAAGCAGCGCGGGCAATTCGCGGGAAGCTGCTCGGCGATCGCGCGCAGCGCCTCGTCGGCTACTTCGGTGCGGGTGGCACATACGCGGAGCGCGCCTTGTCCGAGGCGATCGCGGCACTGCGGCAGATGCGATCCGATGTCGTGGTCGTGTGTTTCGGCCGGGGCAGTGATGGCGTCGCCTCGCGGCTCACGAAGGCGGATCGCAATCCCGACGGCACGATCTCGGGCACGGGCGAGCTGCCGTCGCGCGAACTGTCGCACTACCTGCGGGCCTGTGACCTCGTGCTGCAGCCGTACGAGGACGGCGTCAGTGGCCGCCGAACCACGACTACTTCGGCGCTCGAACACGGCGTGCCGGTCGCCACCACGCTTGGCGCGCTCACCGAACCGTTCTGGCGCGACACCGCTGCGATCGAAGCGGCCCCGGTCGGCACACCTGCTTCACTCGCGGGCGCCGTCGAGCGCCTGCTCGACCCGGCGCGCAACGCCGAGGCGCGCGAAGGTGCACGCCGCCTCTACCACGAACGCTTCACCCCCGGCGTGGCTTTCGCGCCGCTCTTCGCCGACTGATGCGCATCCTGCTCGCTAACTGGAGCCCGCGCCGCGTCGGTGGCACTGAAACGTACCTGGAGCGAATCGCGCCGCTGCTCGCGGACGCCGGCCACGAGATCGCGCTCGCGTACGAGGTCGACGCTCCGCCGGATCGACCGCGCCTGACGCTGCCCGACGGCGTGGTTTCCTGCAGCCTCACGCCTGCCGACAGCCACGCCGGCATGCGGGCCGTTCGAGCCTGGGCGCCCGATGTGATCTACGCGCACGGTCTCGTCGATCCGGTCATCGAAGCGGCGTTGCTGACGGTGGCTCCTGCGGTGTTCTTCGTGCACTCTTACAGCGGTACCTGCATCTCCGGCGACAAGACGCACAAGCTGCCCCTCGTCCGGCCGTGCGATCGCCTGTTCGGGCCCGCCTGCCTCGCCCTGTTCTACCCTCGCCGCTGCGGCGGCCTGAACCCGCTGACGATGACGCGCGACTACGTCAAGCAGCGGCGCCGGTTGTCGCTGCTGACGCAATACGCCGCCGTCCTGACCGCCTCGGAACACATGCGCCGCGAGCTCGAACGCCACGGCGCCGCCGGCGGACGGGTGTTCAAGTGTCCGTATCCCCTTACCGGCCTGGACGTTGCTCTCGACGCGCCCAGTCTGCGCCACGCGCGATCCTCGTCCACCCCGTGGCGTCTGGCGTTCGTTGGTCGGATGGATCGGCTCAAGGGGGGGGCGTACCTGCTCGACGCGCTCCCGCTCGTGCAGCAGCGTGTGCAGTCTCCGCTTCATCTGACGCTGGGCGGAGACGGCCCGGCGCGAGGCTCGTGGCAGCGCATCGCTGCCCGTGTCGCGCAGGCCAATCCCGCCGTGCGGATCGAGTTTCCCGGATGGCTGCAGCCCGCCGGAAGGACGCGACTCCTCGAAACCACCGATCTGCTCGTCATGCCGAGCCTCTGGCCGGAACCGTTCGGCGCCGCCGGTCCTGAGGCAAATCGCCGCGGTGTTCCCGTCGTCGCCTATGCGGTGGGCGGCATTCCCGAGTGGCTGACCGACGGCGTCAACGGCTGCCTCGCGCCGGGCGATCCTCCAACCGTCGCCGGTCTTGCTGACGCGATCGTCAGGTGCCTCACCCTGCTCACGGCAGACGACCGCCTCCGCGCCGGCGCGCTTGCCAGGGCACAGTCAGTAGACGATGCGCATGTGACGGCGCTGCTGAATGTCCTCGGGACTGCCGCCGCAACGCGCCGCCCCATACAGACGGACGTCAGCCGCTGATGCGTATCCTGGTCGCACACCTGGTCGGGACGGCGCGGTCCGGCGGCATGAGCCGGCTGATGGGCCGTGCGCACGACGAGCTCGAGGAGACCGGGCACCAGGTTCAGTACCTGACCGCGGACGACGTGCCGCCGGCGGTGCGAGGGCGGCTCGGGCGTGTCGGATTTCAGTTCCTGGTGTGGCGTGCCGCGGCAGCGGCCGCCCGCCGCGGACGTCCCTTCGACATCATCAACGTCCACGAGCCGCACGGAGCGGTGGTCGCCGCGCTCAGGGCGGGGCTCGGCGGCGCGTCGGTGGTGGCGATGACGCACGGCGTCGAGCGGCGTGGCTGGGAAGTCGCCTGCGCGCATTCGCAAAGCCGCCCGTCGCTGAAGACGCGTGTCGTCTATCCCGTCACGAGCCTGCCCTTGTCGCGCGCGACGCTCACCAGGGCCGATCACGTGATCTGCCTCAACACGCAGGATCGAACATTCCTGACTGCTCGATTCGGACTAGATCCGGCTCGCGTCACGCCCGTCACGCCTGGCGCCGATCCTCTGTTCGGGCGCGCTGCCGCAGTCCGTTCATACGCGAGCGCGCGCCGTCTGCTGTTTGCGGGCACCTGGATTCCACGCAAGGGCACCGCCGAGCTCTCGGCCGCCTTCAACGCGCTCGTCAATCAGGGCCGCGACATCTGCCTGGACATCGTCGGCGCCGGCGTGCGCGACGCGGAGATCCTGCGCCGCTTCACCGCGCGCGCCGCCGCCCGCCTCCGCGTACTCGGGAGCGGCGACGACGCGCTGACATCGTCGGCCATGGCC
>JBOGIX010000146.1:0-3943 GCA_050744685.1 Vicinamibacterales bacterium
CACCGGCACTGTCCAGGATGCGAGCCAGGCGGTGGCGCCGGGCGCCACGATCACGATCACCAATGTCGCCACTAACGACGCCCGCGTTGCCGTCTCGAACGCGAGCGGCCAATACAACGTGCCCTTCCTGATCTCGGGCCGCTACAGCGTGCGGTGCGAGCTGCCCGGCTTCCAGACGGTCCTTCGCGAAGGCATCGTCCTCGAGACGGACCAGGAAGTGCGCGTGGACTTCACGCTCCAGGCCGGCCAGCGCACGGAGGAAGTCGTCGTAATCGGCACGCCCGTGCTCGCCTCCGAGAGCTCGGCGGTCGGCCAGGTGGTCACCGGCAAGACCATCAGCGATCTGCCGCTGAACGGGCGCAACTTCCTGCAGCTCGCGCGGCTGGCGACGGGCGTGCTGGAAGCGCCGGCGGGCGATCGCGCTGCGGAAGGAGGCGCGTTCGTCGCCAACGGCGCCCGGGCCGTGCTGAACAGCTTCATGCTCGACGGCGTCGACAACAACGCGCGCATCGTCGATCAGCAGAACAGCTCGAACGTGGTGTCGCAGCCATCAGTGGATGCGCTTGCCGAGTTCAGCATCCAGACGAACAATTTCTCCGCGGAGCACGGGCAGGCGGCCGGCGCCGTCGTGAACGCGACGATCAAGTCCGGGACGAACCGCTTCCACGGCAGCGGCTTCGAGTTCCTGCGCAACGACGCCTTAGACGCGCGCGACCCGTTCGCGCCGCCGGCCGAGAGCAAGGCGTTGAACCGGCATCAGTTCGGCGGCACGCTCGGCGGCCCCGTCCGGCGGGACCGGACATTCTTCTTCTTCAGCTGGGAGACGACCAACGAGCGCCGCGGCGAGAACTACCTCCAGACCGTCCCGACCGCGGCCGAGCGCGACGGGGACTTCAGCGACTTCCGCAACGCGCAGGGGAACATCGGCATCATCTACGACCCGGCGACGACCCGGCCGAACGCGAGTGGCGCGGGCTTTGTTCGTGACAGGTTTCCGGGAAACCGGATCCCCGCCAACCGGCTCGACCCGACCGCGCTGGCGCTCATCCGGATGCTGCCGCTCCCCAACCAGGACGATCCCGTCGGCAACTACGCGGTGACGAAAGACGCCACGCGGCTGCGGCACCAGATGGACACCCGGGCCGATCACAGCTTTTCCAACAACAGCAAGCTATATGTGCGGTACAGCCTGACCGATCGCGGCGACGAGATCCCCGGTCCCTACGATCCGCCGCTCGTCGGATCGACGTTCTTCCAGCAGGCGATCAAGAACCAGCGCGCGCACAACATCGCGATCGGACAGACCCAGGTCTTCGGCAACAATCGCGTGAACGAGATCCGCATCGGCTACAACCGGATCCAGGACGATCTCTTCCCATTCGTGGCCGATACCTTTCCGTCCGAGTTCGGGTTCGTCGGCATTCCACAGTCCAGCGGCGTGACGGGGTTGCCGCGGATCTCGATCGGCGGATTCTCGAACATCGGCGAGGCGACCTTCCTGCCGAACTTCAAGATCTCGGAGGTCACGCAGGCCGGCGACACGTTTTCGTTCCTGAAGGGCACGCACGCGCTCAAGGCGGGGGTGAACTACCGCTTCATCCGCAGCTTCTTCAACATCTCGGACACGCAGCGCGGCAGCTTCAACTTCAGTGGAGGCTTCACGCAGAATCCGCTCGCCCGCAGCGGATCGGGATCGGGGCTGGCCGACTTCCTGCTCGGCATCCCGGCGAGCGCCGCGCTGAGCAGCGGGTTGATCGGAGACATCCGGTACCACTACGTGGCCGCCTACCTGCAGGATGACTGGCGTGCGACCGATCGGCTGACGGTCAACGTGGGCCTGCGATACGAGCTGTTCACCCATCCGTCCGAGCGGAACGGGCATCAGGCGAACCTGCTGCTGCCCGATTACCAACTGATATACGCGCACGACGACATTCCTGCGGGCATTCCTGCGGGGTTCACGACGTCCGTTCCGGACGGCATCTCGGCGGCGTCGTTGATGCGGCTCGACACCAACAACGTCGCACCCCGGCTCGGGTTCGCGTACAAGCTGGCGCCAACGACCGTGCTGCGCGGCGGGGCAGGTGTGTTCTACGGCGATCATCCGACCATCGGCGCGTCGGCACGGCTTCCCGCCAACCCGCCGTTCCGCGTCAACGTCAATTACGCGAGCGACTCCATCACGCCGATCGTGACGCTGGCGTCGGGCTTCCCGGCCGACGCCCTCGAGCCGGAGTTCAGTCCGTTCCTCGCGTTCGCCAGCTGGGATCCGGATGCGCCGCAGGCCGAGTCGTATCACTGGAACGTCAACGTCCAGCGCGAGCTCCCGTGGTTCGTGGTGGAGCTCGGCTACACCGGCTCGCACGGGCAGAACCTCTCGGTCAATTTCAATCCGAACGCTCCGCTGCCCGGCCCCGGCTCCGTCGCGTCGCGGCGCCCCAACCCGCAGTTCGGCAACATCAGCGGCCTGCGGTACGACGGCGAGTCCGACTACCACGCGGGACATGTCCGGATCGACCGCCGGTTCAGCCGCGGCGTCTCGATCATCGGGCACTACACCTACGGCAAGTCGATCGACCTCGGAGGCGCCAACTTCATCGCGGGCGATACGGTGTATCGCGATGCGCGCAACATCCGGCTGGATCGAGGGCTGTCCTCGTTCGACGTGAGACACAACCTCGTCCTGAGCTACATCTGGGATATTCCGATCGGGGCGGGGCGGCAGGTGGACCTGCGGAACGCCGTCCTGAACGCGCTGGTCGGCGGCTGGCAGTTCAACGGCGTCACGACCGCCAGGAGCGGGACGCCGTTCACGCCGGTCCTGAGCTTCAACCCCGCGCAGTCGGGGCACGCCCGGCCGAATCGCCTGGCCGACGGGAACCTGCCGCGTGACGAGCGCACCGTCGATCGCTGGTTCGATCCGTCGGCATTCGCGGCGGCGACGCCGTTCGAGATCGGTGACGCGGGCAGGAATATCCTGGCCGGCCCCGGTTATTTCAACACCGACTTCGGGTTGTTCAAGCGCATCCTCTTGCCGCGCCTGGCGGGCGGCAGCGAGGTCCAGCTCCGGCTCGAAGCGTTCAACGTCTTCAATCAGCCGCACTATCAGCAGCCGGATGCTACCGTCGATCTGCCTCGAGGCGGGCGCATCCTGGGGATCGTGGGCACGATGCGCGAGCTCCAGCTCGGCGTCAAGTTCCTGTTCTGATCATGGGCGTCTTCAGCAAAACCTCCGTCGCGGTAGCCGCCGGTGCGCTCCTTCTTGCGTGGATTGCGCCGGGCGTCCCCGGCGCCGCGCCGCAGACACTCCGGTCCGATGCGCCCAACA
Source organism: Vicinamibacterales bacterium (assembly GCA_050744685.1). Taxonomy (GTDB): domain Bacteria; phylum Acidobacteriota; class Vicinamibacteria; order Vicinamibacterales; family 2-12-FULL-66-21; genus JACCXG01. The sequence continues at coordinate 3,329 of JBOGIX010000146.1, forward strand.
TCGTCTTCATCATGGCCGACGATCTCGGGTACGGCGAGCTCGGATCGTACGGTCAGAAGAGGATCAGGACCCCTCGGCTCGATCGCATGGCGGCCGAGGGGATGCGGTTCACGCAGTTCTACTCGGGCAGTCCCGTCTGCGCACCGTCGCGCGGCACGCTGCTCACCGGGCTGCACACCGGGCACGCGCACGTGCGCGACAACCACGAGCTCGGAGGATTTCGGGACGACGAAGAGCGCGGCCAGCTGGCCCTGCCTGCCGATACGCCCACGCTGGCACGCGCGCTCTCGTCCCGCGGGTACGCCACTGCGATCGTCGGCAAGTGGGGGCTCGGCGGGCCTGGCTCGACGGGTGTGCCGACACGCCAGGGCTTCGACCTGTTCTTCGGCTACCTCGATCAGAAGCAGGCGCACAACTTCTATCCGACGCACCTGTGGCGCAACGAGGAACGATACCCGCTGCGCAACACTTACTTCCCGCCTCACCAGACGCACGAGGGGAACCCGGACGATCCGGCGGCCTACCGGAAGTACAGCGGCGCGGACTACGCGATCGATGCGATGACCCGCGAGGCGGTGACGTTCGTGAAGTCGAACCGCGACAAGCCGTTCTTCC
>JBOGIX010000147.1:0-13995 GCA_050744685.1 Vicinamibacterales bacterium
CGCGTACATCGTTCTCATCTCTTCTTCAGCGACGATGGCGGGAAGAGCTGGCGGCTCGGCGAGAGCTCGGAGGCCGGCACCAATGAAAGTCAGGTGGTCGAACTGGCCGACGGCCGGCTGATGCTGAACATGCGGAACCATCCTCCGAAGGAGCAGAATTTCCGGCTGGTCGCGATCAGCACCGACAGTGGCGCGACGCTGTCAGCGGCGGCGCCGGACCGCACGCTGATCGAGCCGCCGGCGCAGGCGAGCCTTCTACGTCATTCGACTGCGAAGGAGCAGGACCGCGATCGGCTGCTGTTCGCGAATCCCGCGAGCGCGAAGCGCGAGCGCCTGACCGTGCGCCTCAGTTACGACGAGGGTGGGAGCTGGCCGGCCGAGCGCGTCGTCCATGAGGGGCCCGCGGCGTACTCCAGCCTCGTCGTGCTGCCCGATCGGTCCATCGGGGTATTGTTCGAACGCGGCGAGCGGTCGCCGTATGAAAGAATCACCTTTGCGCGCTTCACGCTCGGCTGGCTGACAGGCGGCAAGGATTCAGGCAAGCGCGGCCAGGCTTTGCGTCAGGCGGGCCGGTCGGACGAGACAAGGGAGGCGACGGCGTTGCGCAGCGATCTCGGGTTCGGGCGATGAAGGCAATCAGGGGAATTCTTCCAGCCACCGTCACGCCATTCGACGACGACGGGCGATTTGTGCCTGCGGTGTTCGAGCAACTCCTCGAGCGCCTTTATGCGGCTGGCGCGCATGGCGCATACGTCGGCGGATCGACCGGCGAGGGCCTGCTCCAATCCATCGCGCAGCGCCAGGCGATCGTGGAATCCGCGGTGGCCTGCACCCCGCCCGATCGCCATGTCGTCGTCCACGTCGGCGCCGCATCGCTCGACGATGCGCTGACGCTCGCGGCGCACGCGGCGCGCGCCGGCGCCCGCGCGATCAGCAGCCTGCCGCCGGTGTCCGGTCAGTTTTCCTTTTCCGAGATCCTGCGCTACTACGAAGCGCTGGCGCGGGGGAGCGATCTGCCGCTCATCGTTTACTACTTCCCGGATTTCACGTCCGCCGTGTCGACGACCGACCAGCTCGAAACGTTGTGCGCGCTGCCGAACGTCATCGGCGCGAAGTTCACGGACTTCGATCTGTTCAAGATGTCGATGGTGATGAACGCCGAACGCAGCGTGTTCAACGGACGCGACGAGGTCCTTGCCGCGGGTCTCCTGATGGGCGCCGACGGCGGCATCGGCAGCTTCTACAATCTCGCGCCTGAATTGTTCGTGCGGATCTACGACGCGGCGGTCGCCGGCCAGTGGGAGGAGACACGATCGCTGCAGGCGCGCGTCAACGCGCTGATCCGCGCCACGCTGCCCTTTTCGCTGTTTCCCGCCATCAAGCAGATGCTGGCATGGTCCGGGCTGGACTGCGGCGCGTGCCTGCCGCCGCGCACCCGCCTGACGCCCGACGAACAGCAGGCGTTGCGCGAGAACCTGATCGCGGCGGGATTCGGCGAGCTGGCGGGCTGCTGACCGCGGTCCGCCCTCACACCCTGCGTCGAGAGCCGCGGAAACGTTCACGGCTTCCGCGTCACTAATCCCAGACCCACTGGCGCCTCGCGCTCTCGCAGCGGCGCTACAATGCACCCTCCCGCCCGATCGGAGGAACAGGCCGAGATGCGGATATCCACGCCCGCGGCGCTCGCGGCGGCGTGCCTGGTGTGCGCCACCAGTTCTTCGGCGACGCGGCAGACGGCTGGTTCCGGACTGCTGACCCCGGGTGTTGCCGTCACGGTCGAGCTGGCATCTGGTCGAACCTCCTCGCATCGCATCCGCCTGCAGGCCGGCGAGGCCACGGACGTGACCGTAGCGGTGCGCAACTTCGACGCCATCGTGGTCGTGCGAGACGCCGGCGGGCGAACGAGTCTCGAGACGAGCCTGGCCGTGTTCACGATCGTTGCCGATGCATCGGGTTTCCATACCATCGCGGTCCGCAGCAAGGATCCCGCGGCGCGTCGTGCATCCTACGACCTCGAGACCGCTGCGCCGCGCCTGGCGACGAGCGTCGATCGTCTCCGCGTGGCCGCGCAGCGGGAGGCCAGCGAGGGGCGAGCCCTCTTGAACGAAGCGAGCGCCGCCGCTGTCGTCGCCGCGACCGACCGATTCAAGAGCGCGCTCGCGCGGTTCCGCGAGGCGCACGATCGCGCCGGGGAGTGTCAGGCGCTGGCGTGGCTCGGCGACATTTTCCGGCGCACGCCGGCGACTTATGCCCTGGCCCGCGAACACCTGCAGCGAAGCGTGGCCATCGCGCGCGAAACCGGCAATCGCGGTTGTGAGGCCCGCGCGCTCGTGTCGCTCGGCGCCACCTACCGCTCGGCGCCTGAGCGCCGCACCGCACTCGACTGCTTCGCGCAGGCGCTCGCGACGTTCGAGGCGCTTGGCGACGAGTACTGGCAGGCGGTGGTCCTCACGTACACGGCGAGCGTCTGGGCCGAGGGGGACACGTATCCGCAGGCCATCGATCACTACGAACGTGCCTTGTCGCTGGCACAGAGCGTGGGCGCGCGGGCGCAGGCCGGCCGAATCCTCAACAGTCTTGGCATTGCTTACCTGGATCTGGGCGATCTCGCGAAGTCGCTCGATCATCATCACCAGGCGCTGGCGCTCAGCCGGGCGACGCGAAGCGTCGAGCTCGAGTTCATGGTCATTTTCAACACCGGCGTCGTCTACAAGCAGCTCGGGGACTATCGGCGCGCGCTCGACTCGTATCGCCAGTCGCTGGCGCTCGTGCGCAAGCTGGGGAACGTCTATCGCGAGGGGCAGGTGCTCAATTCGATAGGCAACGTCTACCGCGCGCAGGGGGGCGCGGCGAAGGCGATCGACTACTACACGCGTGCGCTCGACATCTTCCGGCAGCTGAAGATCGCCGGGGAAGAGTCCGCGGCCTTGAACAACATGGGCGCCGCGCTGTCTCTTACCGCCGATTACGCGGCCGCGCTCGACCACCACCTGAAATCGTACGCGATCCGCAAGTCGGCGGGCGATCGCCGCGGCGAGGCTTCGTCGCTGCAGCGCGCCGGGGTCGCGTGGCAGAAGCTTGGCGACACGGACAAGGCGCTCGAGGCGCTTCGCGAGTCCCTCGAGATTCGACGCGCGATCCACGATCCCGTGGGCCAGGCCGAATCACTCTTGGGAGTCGCCCTTGTCGAGCGGGATCGCGGCGATCTGGGCGCGGCGCGGAAGGCGCTGGAGGCGGCGATTGAGATCACCGAGACGGTGCGGTCCAGGGTGACGGATGCGAGCCTGCGCGCGCACTACGTCGCGCGCGTGCAGGAGACCTACGAATCGTACGTGGACGTATTGATGCGCCTCCACGAGGCGGCTCCGCAGGCCGGGTTCGACGCGGCCGCGCTCCAGGCGGCCGAACGTACCCGGGCGCGCGTGCTACTGGAGTCGCTTGGCGAAGCGCGCGCCGATCTGCGCGAGGGCGTCGATGCGCGCCTGCTCGAACAGGAGCGCGTCCTGGAGGCGAAGCTCGACGCGGCGTCGGAGCGGCTGTCCCGGTCGCTCGGAGGCAAGTCGACGGAGGCCGAGGTGGCCAGGGCGCGCGATGCGCTCGACACGCTCAGCAGGGATTACGAGCAGCTGCAGGCGCGGATCCGCGCCTCGAGTCCGCGCTATGCCGCGCTCACACAGCCGCAGCCGCTCAGTGTGTCGGAGATCCAGCGTGATGTGCTCGACGAGGAGACGGTCCTGCTGGAGTTCGCGCTCGGGCAGGAACGGAGCTGGTTGTGGGCGGTCACTCCTGCCGAGATCGTCAGCATGCCGCTTCCGCCGCGCCGTGAGATCGAGGCGGCCGCACGCAGCCTTTACGCGGCGCTCACGGCGCGACAGGCGGAGACGCGCGAAGCCGCCCGCGAGTATGCGCGACGCGTCGCGGCCGGCGATCGGCAGGTTCGCGATCGTGCGGCGATCGTCAGCGCCATGCTGCTCGGCGGGATCGCCACACGGCTGGACGGCGAGTGGCGGAATCGCCGCCTGGTCATCGTCGCCTCAGGCGCCCTCGAGTACCTGCCGTTTGCGGCGCTGCCTGCGCCGTCGGCCGACCGCACCGCGGCGGTCGTACCGCTCATCGCACGCCACGAGATCGTGAAGGCCCCCTCGGCCTCCGTGCTCGCCACGCTCAGGCGTGAGGCTGCGGAACGAGCGCCGGCCACGCGGGTGGCGGCGGTGCTTGCCGATCCCGTCTTCGACCCATCCGATCCGCGCATCGAGAAACGGCAAGGGCCGGCGCGTCCCGTTGCAACCGCCGGATCGCCGGCGCGCGCCGATGCGACGCCGCAAGGTGATCCCGTCGCGTTCCGGACTGCCGAAGAGATCGCAGACATACGGCACCGCGCCGGACTGGCCCGCCTGCCCTTCTCGCGCGACGAGGCGACGACGATCGCCAGGCTGGCGGGATCGGAGGCCACGCTTCTGGCGACCGATTTCCAGGCGCGACGCGCGGCCGTGCTCGAGGCCTCGCTCGCCGATTACCGGATCGTCCACTTTGCCACGCACGGCCTGATCGATGCCGAGCGTCCGGAGTTATCAGGCCTCGTGCTGTCGCTCGTCACCGACCGGGGCCAGCCGCAGGATGGCCTCCTCCGCCTGCACGACATCTTCAACATGCGGCTCAATGCCGACCTGGTCGTGCTGAGCGCGTGCCAGACCGCGCTCGGCAAGGAGATCAAGGGGGAGGGGCTCGTCGGGCTGACACGCGCCTTCATGTACGCCGGCGCGCCGCGCGTGATCGCCAGCCTGTGGCAGGTCAGCGACCTCGCAACCGCGGAGCTGATGAAGAGGTTCTACGACGGCCTGCTCCGGCGGGGTCTGCCTCCCTCCGCCGCGCTGCGTACCGCCCAGCTGGAACTTGCCCGCGACCCGCGCTGGAAGTCACCGTACTTCTGGGCCGGTTTCGTTATCCAGGGCGACTGGCGCGCGCTCGCGGACCGCTGATCACCTGAACGTCCGCGGTTCGCTGCTCGCTGTCCGCGATTCGTTTCGGGGGCAACGCGTGCGCAACTGAGCCGCCGGAAACGAGGCGGCCGATGTCCCCGGCCCCGACAGGCAACCCAAGAGTACGCCGCAAGATTGCCCCCTGGCAGCCCCAGGCCGCCCGCGAGGAAAAACAATGTCCGTCTAATAGGAGGTAGAAGAACGAGCGCCGGCGCCGGCTCGTCGGTAAAGGGGGATCCGTGGTCCAGCCTCTTGAAAACTAGCGGTTGCCCAGGCCGTGAGGATCGATCTGGCGTTCGCCGGCCAGAGACCGCCCGCGCGCGCGGGCCGTTGCTCCGGCCGAACGCCGAGGTGCCGTCATGACTTCGACATCGTCTTGCGTGCACGATGGGCCGGAACCGGGGATTTGCATCGACGCCGAGCTGCTGGCGAGTTATATCGACGAACGCGTTACGCCTGCCGAGCGCGCCGACATCGACGCGCACCTCGCGCGTTGCGAGGATTGCCAGTTCGTGCACCGGGAAACGATGCAGGCGCTCGAGGCCACACAGTTCGAGTATCGTGCGAGCCGGCGGGGACGAACTGCAGAACGACGACGGATGATGATGGGGCGGCGCGTGGCGGTGGTCCTGGCGGCTGCGGCCGCGGTCGTCGTTGCCGTGCAGGTGCAGCGCGGAGAAATGCGGCAGCGGGAGCGCGACCGTCTGCTGACGGCTGCGCTGAGTCAGCTCGATGCGACAGCGGGTGCGTATCGCAAGTATGAGCCGCGTCTCTCGCTCGCGTCCGCATACAGGCCACTACGGCCGCCGATCCGTTCTGGTTCCACCGACAACTCGGCGCTTGCGCTTCGCAGCGCCACGGTCGAGATGCTGCGTGCGTCCGGGGAGCATCCGCTGCGATCGGAGGAGCGGAGCGCACTCGCGGCGATATACCTCACCCTCGGCCAGCTCGAACGCGCCGCCGACGTCGTCGTGCCCGCGGCGGCTTCGACCTCGGACCCTGCGCTGCTCAACGATGCGGCGGCCACATTGCTCGTGCGCAATGGCGAGGGAGACGCGAAGCGCGCGATGGAACTGCTGGAGCAGGCGCTCACGCGGCACTCCGACAATCCCGAGGCGCTGTTCAACGTCGCGCTCGCAGCCGAATCGACCGGCGACGTCGCGCGTGCGCAGGCCGCCTGGGAGCGCTACCTCGCGCGCGATCGTTCGTCGGAGTGGGCCGTCGAGGCGAGAGAGCATCTCGATCGGCTCAGATCCATCGTCTCGGCCGCTCCGCCGCCACCCGTCAACCCTCCCGTCAAGAATCCCCGCTGATCTTCGCAGCCCGACTCACGTTTCCCGCGGCGCGTTCGTCCCACACACAGGCCGGCCTTGTACAACCCATTTCCTTCGATCGGATTCTGGGAGAAACTGAGAAGTTGGAACACGGGGCGGGCGGCGCCCGGCGCCGGACGCCCGGGAATGGGCAACACGGGTCATGATGGAAGCGGGAGTTGATTCTCGGATGTGGAGTGCCATCATCGGTACGGTCGCAGCGTTGTGTACGACCCTGGCCTTTCTGCCGCAGCTCGTCAGGGTGTGGCGTCAGGGCGGACGTGATCTGTCCGCCGCCATGCTGTCGCTGTATCTGATTGGAATGAGCCTGTGGCTGGCGTACGGCGTCCTCAACGACGCGACCGCGGTGATCGCCGCCAACGCCGCGTCGATCGTGCTCGTGACGGCTGTCGCTGCGGCCAAGGCCGCAGGCGGCCGGCGGGAGGAGCGGCCGGCGCGTCTTCGCATCGCGATCGACATGGACGAGGTCATGGCCGACGCCTTGACGGAGCAGCTGCGTCGATACAACGCGGCCTTCGGCGCGACGATGTCGGTTGCGGATGTCGCCGGACGCCACCTCGAAGACTGCGTGCCGGCCGCGCACAGGGACGCGGCCGAAGCCATGTTCGACGCCAGCTTCTTCGAAGACCTGGCCATCATGCCCGATTGCCAGGAAGTCGTCCGGGAGCTCGCAGAGAAGCACGACGTCTTCGTCGTCACGGCAGCGATGGACGTGCCCTGTTCGTTCGCCGCGAAGTATCAGTGGCTGCGCCAGCACTTTCCATTTATCCCACCCTCGCAGATCGTGTTCTGCGGCGACAAGAGCATTGTCGAGGCGGATTACCTGATCGACGACCGTGCGCGGCACTTCGCACGGTTCAAGGGACGGCCGCTGCTGTTCTCGGCGCCGCACAATGCGCACGAACGGCGCTATCCGCGCGTCAACTCGTGGGCCGAGGTTCGCGAGGTGTTCCGGGCGATGGAGGAGCCGAGCGACGGCGCGCTCCGTTGGACAGGCGCGTCGAGCGCACCAAAGCCCGCGCAGGGGTCATAACCGGAGCGAGTCCGCCCGATGCCGTGCTGGTCCACCAAGATGGCGCGTTGGTGAGAGCAGTGGCCGTGTCTATGCCGCAAGATGGCCCCCTGGTAACAAGAGGCCGCACGCGAGGACCAGAAGTGATGGCCCCCTGGTAACGCCGCAAGATGGCCCCCTGGTAGCGCCGCAAGATGGCCCCCTGGTAACAAAGAGGCCGCCCGCGAGGACAAGAGAGGACAAAAGAAGATGCAATTGACCGAACTGCTGCTCTCCGAGCTCGATCGCGAGCTGGAACGATCGAAACGTGCCCTCGAGCAGGTGCCGGAAGGCAAACGCGACTGGAAGCCGCACGACAAGTCGATGTCCTTCGGCTACCTCGCGGAGATTGTCGCGAGAATACCCGGATGGGTGGCGTTTGCCATCAACCAGGACGAGCTCGACATCGCGCCGCCAGGCGGCTCACAGCAGAAGCCAACGCCGCTCAACACGAGCGCCGATCTCGTCAAGGAGCTCGAATCGTCCACGGCACAAGCCCGCGCCGCCCTCCAGAAGACGACCGACGAGTTTCTGACGACGCCGTGGCGGCTGCTCGTGGGCGGGAAGATCGTGCAGGAATTTCCGCGGCACGTGATTATTCGGGACGTCCTCAACCACATGGCGCATCACCGCGGCCAGATGACGGTGTATCTCCGGCTGCTGGGCGCAAAGGTGCCCGCGTTGTACGGACCGTCTGCCGACGATCAGCGGTTTGATTGACAGCTTCCGGCTTCCGGTCTGGTTCAGGGTTCACTGCACGATCGGAAGCAGGCCGCCGGAGCTGGTAACATACCAGCTCGACCGTCGAGTGCAGCTCAGGTGCAATCTGCAGGGCCATGATCCGAAAGACTGACGATCTCCGCATCACCCAGGTACGTCCGCTCATTCCGCCAGCCATCCTGCTCGAGGAGATTCCGATCAGCGAGCGGGCGTCGAATGTCATCGCGAACACGCGTGCGGCCGTGGCCAACGCGATCGCCGGCCGCGATCCGCGGCTGGTGATTGTCGCCGGCCCGTGTTCCATCCACGACACGGCGGCGGCCATCGACTACGCCGGACGGCTGGCGCGCATGGCGGAGCGCTACGCGGGTGAATTGATCGTGCTCATGCGCACGTACTTCGAGAAGCCGCGTACGTCGGTCGGCTGGAAGGGACTCATCAACGATCCGGATCTCGACGAGAGCTATCACATCAACAAGGGGCTGCGGCTGGCGCGCAAGCTCCTGCTCGACATCAACGATCTCGGCCTGCCCACGGCGTCCGAGTTTCTCGACACGCAGATCCCGCAGCACATCGCCGACCTCACGTCGTGGGTCGCGATCGGCGCACGTACGACCGAGAGCCAGGTCCACCGCGAGCTCGCCTCGGGACTGTCCATGCCCGTCGGGTTCAAGAATGGCACGGACGGAAACGTCGCGACCGCGGTGGACGCGGTACTCGCGGCCCGCTCACCGCACTGGTTTCCGTCGGTGACCAAGCAGGGCGTGTCCGCGATCTTCCAGACTTCCGGCAACGACAGCTGCCACGTGATCCTGCGCGGCGGCTCGCGCACCGGGCCGAACTACGGGCCGGAGCACGTGCGCGACATCAGCGCGCGGCTCGGCGCAAAAGGCCTGCGGGACACCGTCATGATCGATTGCTCGCACGGCAACAGCGAGAAGGATCATCGCCGGCAGGCGTCGGTCGCCGCGTCGATCTGCGGGCAGGTCGCGTCCGGTTCGTGGCAGATTCTCGGGGCGATGCTCGAGAGCCACCTCGTCGCGGGCCGCCAGGATTACGTGCCCGGTCGCCCGGCCGTCTACGGGCAGAGCATCACCGACGCGTGCATCTCGATCGACGAGACCGAACCTTTGCTCGAAGCGTTTGCCCGCGCCCAGCAGGGGCGCGGCGCTCTGCGTTCCCCCGCAGCTCTTCCGTAAGCCGGGCCCGCCGCAGCCGCTGGCGGCAAACGCCCACGCCCGTCCGTCTCTCATTTCGTCCGGCTTCCGAGAGGAGGAAGTCATGCGAGGTTCGGGACGCGTACGACTGCGGGCGGCGTTGGCGGTGTCGGTTCTCATGGCTGCTCACGCGCAGGCATTCGCGCAGGCGGCCATCGATCGCGCACCGGCCGCCACTGCGGCGAGCTACGTCAGCGTCTCGGGCCTCGTTGTTTACGGGTTTGCCGGCGCAACCGCGCGCGACGCGACGCCCGATTTCGAGGCGCACCAGATCCTTCCCGCCGGGTCGCAGGTGGCACCGGTCGCGCGTCCGCTCGTCGAGCGGCTGTGGCGCACGTCAGCGACGTTCCGCCGCCAGTGCGCGCGGCTCGCCGAGGCGCGGGTCTTGATCATCGTCAGCGTCGACCTGTTGAGGCCGGCCACAGTGATGAACGCGCAGACGCGCGTCACGCACAAGGGCGGCCTGAGCGCCCACGTGCACCTGCGCAACGTCTACAGCCACGCCGACGAGTACCTGGCGCACGAGCTCGAGCACGTGCTCGAACGGCTCGACGACGTGGATCTTGCTCTCGCGGTCGTCGACAGGGTGCACGGTGTGCACCTCGTCGAGAAACCCGATACGTTCGAAACCGCGCGCGCTGTGGCCGTTGGCAGGACCGTCGCGCGCGAGGCCAGGGACGCGAGGTGAGTCATGCATCGTGCGTTTCTGGCGGTCTCTCTCGGAGTGTGTCTCGGCGCGGTCCCGGGCTCCGGATCGAACGTCGTGGTGCGTCAGGCGCTGACGAACCCTCCGACGGACGCCGAGGCGGGCACGATCAGCGGTGATGGGCGGTTCGTCGCGTTCGTGTCCATGGCGAAGCTGCTGCCGGCAGACGGCAACCTCATTCAGGACGTCTACGTGCTCGATCGGCAGAACGATCGCATCACGCTGGAATCGTCGGCGTTCGACGGCAAGCCGGCTGATGGCAGCAGCATCCGCCCGAAGCTCAGTATCGACGGCCGTTACCTGTCCTTCGATTCATCGGCCACAAACCTGACCGGCGCGCCGGACGACAACGAGATGCAGGACGCCTTCCTTCGCGACCGGCAGACTGGTGTCACGCGCCGCATCAGCAACGGGCTCGACGGCCGCAGCGCAAATGGCTCAAGCGAGGCCACCGTCATCAGTGCCGACGGACGCGTGGTGGTGTTCCAGTCGTCCGCGACCAACCTGGTGCACGGCCCGGACGCGAACGGCGCGCGTCCCGACATCTACATGCAGCGGCTCGACGGGAGCGGCAGCGTGCGGGTCAGCGTGGACGACGACGGCCGTCAGTATTCGTCGAGTCACGCGCCGTCCGTCAGCGCGGACGGGCAGCTCGTCGCATTCGTATCGACGCCGGCGGGTGCGCAACCAGGCCCGGGGACGTCCAAGGCGGTCCACGTCCGCGATATGCTCGCCGGGCGCACCACGTGCATCAGCTGCGCGCGGGTCGACGGCCGCCAGCCGTCGTCCGCATTCGCCCCGCATCTCAGTGCCGACGGCCGCATCGTCGCGTTCGCGGCCGTCACCGGGACGAACGGCCGCAGCGACATCGCGGTCCACGATCGCAGCACCGGGCTGACAACTCTGGTCACGCGCGGCGCGAACGCGCGCAGCTTGAGCCCGCGACTGTCGGGCACGGGCCGGCATGTCGTATTCGAGTCGTGGGCCTCGGATCTCATCTGCTCGCTGAGATGCTCGAACGAAACGCTCGACGACAACCTGCTGCCCGACGTGTATCGCTTCGATCGGGAGACGAAGCAGTTCACGCGGCTGAGCGGATCGCGCCAGGTATGGTGGGCGCCGAGCGTGGCCCCGAGCATGGATGCGCGAGGCGAGACGGTCGTGTTCTCCTCACGCCAGCAGTACGGACCGGAGGACGTGACAGTCGACTTCGATCAGTACGTGTGTTCGCCGTCGTGCGAGTAAGCAATATACAACTCCCAACCTCCAACTCCCAATTTCCAGGGCGGACCGTTCGAGAGGGCGGGGTGAACGCCAATCAATCGGGTGAACGTTGCGACTTCCACCGCAATCATTCGATCCGGTGCGCCTTGGAAGTTGGAAGTTGGAAGTTGGAAGTACCCGTAGCGCAATCATGCAGCTCATCCACGATTGACAGGCGTCGTTGTGCAGGTACGCAGATTGGGTGCGATCATCTGCACATGTTCGCGCCCGCCTGTCTTCAGCAGCAGAGCCGACTCGCGTGACGCTGCGCGGCTGGAAGAACCTCGGCCCGTACAAGTGGAACCTCACGCTGCTTGGCCTCCTGTCCTGCTGCGAGGTGGCGCTGCGTGTCACGCTGCCATGGCCGATGAAGGCCGTCGTCGATCACGCGCTCGGAGAGGTGCCGCCGCCACCGTGGATGACCCGGCTTGCGGGGAACACGAGAGAAGGCTGGTTGATTTTCGCCATCGTGGCCGGGATCGCCGTTCAGGTGGTGCACCAGGCGGTGCTCATGAGCCACACCCGGGTGCACACCCGGACCGGGCACCTGCTGACGCGGGACCTCCGGCAGCGTCTCTTCCTGCATCTGCAGGCGCTCAGCCTGCGCCACCACTCCAGGATGCCCGTCGGCGAGGCTGCGTACCGCCTGCAGTCGGATGCGAGCTTCCTCGACCAGCTGCTCGTCCGCGGCGTGCTGCCGCTCGTGTTCTCGACCGTGACGCTCATCGTGATGTTCGCCATCCTGATGCGCATCGAGGTCCGTCTCGCGCTCGTCTCGCTGACGGTGGTGCCATTCCTGTTCGTCTGGATCCGTTGGTCGGCGAAGCGGATTCGCCCGCGCGCGGAGCAGACGCACGCGCTCGAGTCCCGGCTCACCGCCCGGCTTCACGAGAGCTTTTCCGCCATCCGCCTCGTGAAGAGCTTCGCGCGCGAGCCGTACGAAAGCCGCCGGTTCGCGGGCGCTGCCACCGAAGCCATGGAAGCGCGCGTCACGCTGTCCGCGCGCGAAGCATGGTTTTCACTCGTCGTCGGCAACCTGATCGTCCTGGGCACGTCGCTCGTGCTGCTCGTTGGTGGCCTGGACGTGCTCCGCGGGCAGCTGACGGTGGGTACCCTGCTCATCGCCCTCGCCTATCTCGGTTTCGTGTACGGTCCGCTCTCCGGAATCGCCAACACGACCGGCACGATCCAGCAGGCGCTCGCCAGCGCGCGCCGGGTGCGCGACGCCTTCTCGATGGCTACTGAGGTAGACGATGGCACCGCACCGTCGCCGCGTCTCCAGGGACGCATCGAGTTCCAGGATGTCAGCTTCGCGTATGACGGGCGGCCGATTCTCCGGCGCGTCAGCTTCACGGCGAACCCTGGCGAGCTCGTCGCGCTGGTCGGCCCTTCCGGCTCGGGCAAGACCACCCTGGTGAGCTTGATCCCGCGCTTCTACGATCCACTCGAGGGGCGCATCCTGGTCGATGGTGAAGACATCAGCCGCTACCGGCTCAGGACCCTGCGCGAGCAGGTGGCCATCGTGCAGCAGGAAGTCATCGTCCTCGCCGGAAGCATTCGCGACAACCTCCGTTACGGCCGGCTGGACGCCGGCGACGAGGAGATCGAACGCGCCGCGCACGCCGCGCACGCGCACGACTTCATCATGCGCCTCGAGCACGGCTACGACACGGAGCTGGCGGAAGCAGGCTCCGGGTTGTCGGGGGGCGAGAAGCAGCGCCTGAGCATCGCGCGCGCGTTCCTGAAGAATGCGCCGCTCCTGATCCTCGACGAACCCACCGCGGCGCTCGACACCGTGTCCGAGGCGCTCGTGTTTGCCGCGGTGGAAGGCCTCCGCCGCGGGCGCACGACGTTCGTGATCGCCCACCGCCTCTCGACCGTGCGCGCCGCCGATCGCATCCTCGTGCTCGAAGCCGGGCAGATCATCGCCGAGGGTACGCACGAAAGCCTGCTGAAGAGCAGCGCGCTCTATCGCCGGCTGGCCACTCAGCTGACGCACCCCGAAGACCGCGCAGAGACGGAGCAGGCGAGGTAGGCGATCAGATGTCAGTTTCCAGTTACCAGTCGTTGCTTACTGGTTACCAGTTGAAGAACGGCTGGCGACTGGAAACTGGCAACTGGGCACTGAATCAGATGCGCTTTAGCACCGCCTCGGTGACGCTCGCGGTGGTGCCATCCCCGCCGAGGTCTGGTGTCAACCCGACCCGATCCGTCAGGACGCCGACGACGGCTGTTTCGATCAGGCCGGCCGCGTCGGCCTCGCCCAGGAACTCCAGCATCATGACGCCCGACAACATGGCGGCCATGGGATTGGCGATGCCCTTGCCCGCGATGTCGGGGGCCGAGCCGTGCACCGGTTCGAACATGGAGGGAAACGTCTTTCCGGGGTTCAGGTTGGCGCTGGGCGCAAGCCCGAGGCTGCCGGTGATCGCGGCGCTCAGGTCCGTGAGGATGTCGCCGAACAGGTTCGACGCGACCAGCACGTCGAAAGTGTGCGGGCGTCGAACCAGGTCCATGCACGCCGCATCGACGAGCAGCGATTCAGTACGCACGTCCGGGTACTCCCGCGCGACCTCGTCGAACACGCGGTCCCAGAACGCCATGCTGAAGCCCTGCGCGTTGGACTTCGTCACCGACGTGACGAGCTTCTTCTTCTTGCGCTTTCTGGCAAGCTCGAATGCGACGCGGATGATTCGTTCGGTACCCTGACGCGTGAACACCGCGG
>JBOGIX010000148.1:0-3919 GCA_050744685.1 Vicinamibacterales bacterium
CCAGAACTTCTCACCAGACGGCTACGCTGTCGGCATCAACGTGCTGTTGTATGCGATGACACACTAATCAGCTTCCGGCTTCCAGCTTCCAGCTTCCAGCTTCCAGCTTCCGGCTTCCAGCTTCCAGCTTCCGGCTTCCAGCTTCCGGCTTCCGGCTTCCAGCTTCCCGCTCCCAGCTTCCCGCTCCCGCTTCGCCTGCAGACTCCCCACTCCCAACTTCCAACTTCCAACGCGCGGCGATCGAAGCAGCTTTGTGGAACCGAAACGCGAAGCTGGATCGCTCGACTTTCGCACTCTCTCTCCCGACCGTGCATCTTGGGCGTTGGGAGTTGGGCGTTGGGAGTTGACGAAACCCTCCACCGCCTACGCTCTGTCTTCCAAGTCAACCCAGCGATCGAGTAGTGCTTCCAGTTCGGACTTGACGGCGTCGGCACGCGTCATCACGTCCCTGATCCGATCGGCGCCGGACTTGTAGAAATCGGCAGATTCCATTTCTCTCTTGAGCGCCGCCTGCTCGGTTTCGAGCGCTTCGATGCGCGCCGGCAGGGCGTCGAGCTCGCGCTGTTCTTTGTACGACAGCTTCCGCTTGACGTCGGTGGCGCGCGCCGCGCCCGGGGCCATCGCGGGCTCGGTCGGTGCGGGGCGCGCGGCCGTGCGCTCTTGCGTCGGCGGCGATGAGGCGCGGAGCCCTGTCTGCCGGCGGTAGTCGTCCCAACCGCCCACATACTCCGCCACCCGGCCGTCGCCTTCGAACGCCAGGGTGCTCGTGACGATGTTGTCGAGGAATGCGCGGTCGTGGCTGACCAGCAGGACGGTGCCATCGAACGAGCCAATCAGTTCCTCGACGAGTTCGAGCGTCTCGATGTCGAGGTCGTTCGTCGGCTCGTCCATCACCAGCACGTTGGCGGGTTTCGCGAAGAGCCGGGCCAGCATTAGCCGGTTCCGCTCGCCGCCCGATAACGATCGCACCGGGGACTGCGCCCGCTCCTTCGGGAAGAGGAAGTCTCCGAGATACCCGAGCACGTGGCGCGGCTGTCCGTTGAGGATGACTGTCGTGTTGCCTTCGTTGACGCTGTCGGCCACGGTGGCTTCTGGATCGAGCTGCTCGCGTTGCTGATCGAAGTAGGCGATCTGGATCCGGGCGCCGCGGCGGATCTCGCCGCGGTCCGGCTGTTCCTCGCCGACGAGCATCCGCAGCACGGTGGTCTTGCCGGAACCATTAGGGCCGATGAGGCCGATGCGATCGCCGCGCACGATTCGCTGCGAGTAGTCGCGCACGACGGTGACGTCGCCAAACGCCTTCCACACGTGCTCCGCCTCGAACACCAGCTTCCCCGAGCTCTGCGCATCGTCCACCGCCAGGCGGACCAAGCCCGCCTGCGCACGGTGCGCCGCGCGCTGCTCGCGCAGGGCCATCAAGGCCCGCACGCGTCCTTCGTTCCGTGTTCGGCGCGCCTTGATCCCCTGCCGCAGCCAGGCCTCTTCTTTCTGCAGCTTCTTGTCGAGCCGTTCGAGGTCGCGCGACTCCGCTTCGATCGCTGCGTCCTTCTTCTGCAGGTACGAGGAATAGGTCCCGGGCCACGAGGTGAGCTTCCCGCGATCGAGCTCGACGATGCGCGTGGCGAGGCGGGTGAGGAAGGCGCGGTCGTGCGTGACGAAGAGGAGGGCGCCGGGATACGTCAGCAGGTGTTCTTCGAGCCACTGAATCGCTTCGATATCGAGATGATTCGTGGGCTCGTCGAGCAGTAGGAGCTGAGGTTCCGACACGAGCGCGCGGCCCAGAAGCGCGCGGCGCCGCCAGCCACCCGACAGGTCCTGCATGCGGCGATCGGCGGGGAGCGACAGCCGCGAGATGATCAGCTCGACCTTCTGCTCGAGCCGCCAGCCGTCACGCTCTTCGAGCGCGTGCTGCAGGTGCCCGAGCGCCTCGAGGTCCGCAGGAGCGTGTGATTCGGCGACGCGCGTTGCCGCCTGATGGTACGCGGTCACCAGGCTCGCGAGCTCGCCCAGCCCGGACGCGACCTCTTCGAACACCGTGCGATCGCCCGCCGACGGCACCTCCTGATCGAGTCGCGACACGCGCAGCGACGGCTCGCGCCAGACACTGCCGGCATCGGGAGGTGTTTCACCGGAGATGACGCGGAGCAGGCTGCTCTTGCCTGCGCCGTTCCGCCCGATCAGCGCAATGCGCTCGCCGGGGTCAATCTGGAGGTCGGCGCCCTCGAAGAGCGGCAGATACCCGTACGCGAGGCCCACACGTTGCAGCGCGAGGAGAGGCACAAAGATCGACGCTACCACAGGAGCGAAGCCGATCGAGATCGAACATGGAGGCGGCGGAGGGATGCGATACAAAGGGAACTGACGTGGAGGGAAAGAGACTATCGAGAAAACGGATCCAACAAACGGAGCGACGAAGCCAACGGACGGCAACGGAGGTCGCCAGCGAGGTCCGGTGTGGCCGGACCGTACCGGTTCGCGTTCCTGTCCGTTCCAGTCCGTTGACTCCGGTGCTCCGTTCCATGGATCCGTTCGCTCGATTGCCTCCTATCTCCTCCGCCCTCAGTGGACCTCGAGATCCTCAGTGACCTCAAAGCTCTCCCGCGGCGGCCTTCCTCATAGCAACCGCCGTGCGATCACTGCCCAGATCGCCTGCGCCAGGCGGCGCCGATCGTGGCGTGCGATCTCGCCGCACCAGAAATCGCCGTAGACGATCTCGCACGAGTCCGACAGCTGACCGAGCTCGAGAGGCTGCTTGTGCTCCGCCAGGTAACGGCCGAGGATCTCCTCGGACGGTCGCGCCGTGTTGAACAGGACGACATCGATGGGACGGCCGATCGCGGCGCTCATCTGCCAGATCGCCTCGCCCGCAGTGAAGTCCCACATGCCTCGCCCTTCGGTCAGCAGGTTCGTGACGAGCACGATCGGCCCCTTCACCTGCTGGATCGCCTCGGGCGCGCCCTTGGCGAGGAAGATCGGCATCAGGCTCGTGTAAAAGCTCCCGGGCCCGATGACCGCGATGTCGAAATGGTGAATCGCCTCGGCGGCAGCCGGATGCAGGCTCACCGGAGGCTCGAGCCACAGCCGCGCGATCTTGTTGCCGGCGGACTGCCCGGCGTCCACTTCGACCTCCCCCGCCGTCGTGCTCCCGTCGCCGTATTGCGCGCACAGGCTGGCGGGCTCGACGCTGACCGGCCACACGCGTCCGGCCACACCGAGGAGGCTGCGCAGGCCCTCGACGGCAGCGAGGAAATCGCCGCTGTAGCGCTCCATCATCGAGAGCAGCAGGTTGCCGCCCGTGTGCCCACCGAGGCGCGCGTGTTCCAGCGTCGGCAGGCGCGCGAGCAGCACGCGTCGCGCCTCGCGCTCGTTGCGGGCCATCGCCAGTGCGCAGCGCAGCACGTCGCCCGGCGGCAGCACGCCGAGCTCGTCGCGCAACTGCCCCGAGCTGCCGCCGCTGTCGAACATCGTGACGACCGCGTTCAGTGTCAGCCAGGGGTTCGACTTGAGCCCGCCGAGCAGGCTGGGCAGGCCGGTGCCGCCGCCAAAGCAGCCTACGTTGATTTTGCGCAGTTGCATTCGCGCCTCATTGCATCCGCTCGACACGGCTGTTGTCAATGCATCAGTCGAGTTCAGTCCTCGCTGATTAAGTACTCGCGGATGCTAACTCCCAACGTATCTGTTTACCGGGGTCGATGCGTGAGTGGTTCGGCCGTGTCATGGCTGCTACCGGGCCCACGGCTTGCGCGTCGCGCCTCACGACGATGCGACGATGCGACGACACGACGCTGTCGGAGGCACGATCGCCGTGCCGTCAGCCGCGGGGCCGGAACGAACGGTCGTACCGGAGAAGAATAGCCGGGCGAGCGACGCCCTGACGCTGGTGGCGCACCGGCCCCGAAAATCCCTGGGGGGCCGGCAG
>JBOGIX010000149.1:0-3015 GCA_050744685.1 Vicinamibacterales bacterium
CGTCAAGGTGCTGCAGCCGTTTACGACGGACCGGGAACGCGTGCGCCGGGCGATCGAGCGAGTGTTGCCGTCGGGGACCGCTGCGGCGGAGCAGCACGCCGACCGCGCCAACGAGCTGACGGCGCGAAAACGCGAGATCGAAAGCCAGAGCGATTCGACCAGCGCGCAGGCGGGTGCGGGCAACAGCGCCCTGGTGGCACGGAACGCGTCGGCGATGGGCATCCGTGAAGCAGAGCGGCGGCTTGTACAAACCGAGCTCAACATGATGCGATCCTTCGACAACCTCGATCGCGACATGCGGGGATACGAGAGCTCGCTGGCGCTGTCGGCCGTCATCGATTCGCTCAGTCTCTACCACGGCCGCAAGACGATCGTGCTGTTCTCCGAAGGCCTGCCGGCCTCGCCGGTGCTCTCCGCAAAGCTCGAGCGCGTGATCGAGGCGGCCAACCGCGCCAACGTCACTGCGTACGTGGTCGATGCGCACGGCCTGCGTGCGACGAGCACGCTCGCGGCGACGCGCAAGGAAATGGAAGACTTCGCCGACGAGCGCCTGCGGCAGCTCGCGTCCTCGCGGGACGAGACGAACCAGCCGCTCACACTGGCGTTCGAGCGCGTCGAGGACACGATGCGCCTCGATTCGCGAACCGGGCTTGCGCGGCTCGCCGAAGACACGGGAGGCATCCTCGTCGACGGCACCAACGACCTCTCCGCCGCACTGCGACGCATCGACGAGGACAACCAGTTTCATTACCTTCTGAGCTATTCGCCGAAGAATGACGCGCTCGACGGCGCTTTCCGCCGCATCGACGTGAAGGTCCGGCGTCCGCGCACGCAGGTGTTCGCGCGCAAGGGCTACCGCGCTGTTCGTGCGCCAGGCATGTCCCACGCGGGGGCCGTGGACGCGGCTGCGCTGTCGCTGCTCGGTCGTGGCTCGGTTCCGAATGCGTTCGCGATGTATGCCGCAGGCTTCAGCTTCCCCGACCCCGGGCGGCCGGGGCTGACGGCGCTGCTCGTGAACGTCGGTAGCGGCGTCGCCGATTTCACGGTCGACCCGCGCCGCGGCACCTATTCCGCGCAGCTCGCGATCGTCGTCCGCATCACGGACCATGCGGGACAGGAGCTGCAGAAATTCAGCCAGCAGTACGCGTTGTCCGGCGAAGCGAAGGATCTCGAGGCCGCGAAGAACGGGAACATCCTCTTTTACAGGGAGGCCACGCTGCCGCCCGGCGTCTACACGGTGGAGTCCGTCGTTTACGATGCGGCCGCCGACCGGGGCAGCGCCCGCGTGGCCACGTTGACGGTTCCGGCAGTCGACGCGAAGGCGCCTGGCGTCAGCAGTCTCGTGCTGGTGAACCGCGTCGAGCAGCTGAAGGACGCGCCAACGGCTGATCCCGGTCCGCCCCTGTACGTCGGCAGCACCCTGCTGTATCCGAACCTGGGCGAGGCATTCCCGAAGTCCGCAACGACGGAGGTGCCGTTCTATTTCGCGGCATACGGAGATACGAGCCGCGCGCAGTGGTTCGTGCAGCTCGTGCGAAACGGAAACGTGCTCGCGGAAGCGCCGATCACGCTGCCGCCCGCAACGGGAACACGCGTGCAGCACGTCGGCCGCATCCCTGTTCGCGGCCTGGCGACGGGCACCTACGAGTTGCGCATCCGCGCCACGGCCGGCGCCGAGGAAGTGTCGCGTTCGGCGTACTTCACGCTGCGCGATTGACGGTCGACTCGCTAGGATGTCTTCGCGCTATATCGAAATGCCAAGGGTGCCAAGAATGCCATGAATGCCAAGAATGAGTGAGCGGGAAGAGTCGCTCGGCCGTGGGTCGGAAATTTCATTCCTGGCATTCTTTGAATTCTTGGCATTCTTGGCATTGCCGACTGGCGCCGACTGGCGACTGGCAACTGGCGACTGCGTGTGCTACCGCGATCCCGGTCGCCCCTGATTGATCCACACGTTCACCCACGGCGCATCGGCCCGGCCCACGCTGAAGTTGCCGGCGACGATGTCGATGTCGCCGTCGCCGTCGACATCTGCCGCGTCCACGCTGGCGTGGCGGGGAAAGCCCAGCTCGATCGTGTGTCGCGCGAACACGCGGGGCTTCGTCTGCTCCAGCCACACCAGGGCGGGTAGCGTCTTCTCGTCGACGTCCGATCCTCCGGCGAGCAGCGCGCCGGCCACGACGTCCATGTCTCCGTCGGCATCGAGGTCAACGACACGCGCGCCGTGCACGCCCGGCATCTGCGCCAGCGTGTGAGCGACGAACGGATACGCGCCCTTGTTCTCCAGCCACTGAATGCCGTGATACGGCTTGACGATGCCATCGTCGAACGTGTCCCCGTGGGTGAGAAGGATGTCGGCGTCGCCGTCCTTGTCCAGGTCCTCGACCTGGATGCCCGAGGATCCCCAGTTTGGATGCGGCGCTGCATAGATCACCTGACGTTCGAACGTGAAGTCGCCGGCGCCGTTGTTGACGTACGCGAGGACCGTTTCGTGTTCCTGCGCGAGGAGCGAGATGAAATCCATCTTCCCGTCGCCGTTCAGATCCAGGGGGACGATGGCGATTCCGCCCGGACGGGCGTCTATCGTGTGTGTCGTGAACGAGGGCTGCGTGGGGGAGGTCGTGCGGTTCTCCAGGATCGCGAGTTTGCCGGTCTTCCGCCAGCCGAACGCTGCGACCGCGAGATCGTTCCTGCCGTCGCCATTGAAGTCGGCGGTCTGCACGTCGGCCACACGCGGCCAGCCGTCGAGCCAGAACGCGCCGAACTTGCCGTTTGTCTGGCCGCGCATCCAGATGACCGCACCCTTGTCGTGATCGGCGGGAAAGAACTCGCCCATCTCGGCCACGAGCAGATCTCGGATGGCATCGCCGTCAACGTCGGCCAGCGAGACGTGCGCCGGATGGGGAATGCTGGCGACGACCGACAGTGCGCTGCCGGCTCGTCCTGGCCGTCCGCTGAACACGACGCCTTGCCGCATGTCCGTCCCGAGCAGTTCCGGACGCCGATCGCCGTCGA
>JBOGIX010000150.1:0-12750 GCA_050744685.1 Vicinamibacterales bacterium
GCGCGTAGTGTACCACTCGCTCTTCGCGTTGGCGTCGCATGCTTTCCAGCCGGAGAGATCCCTGCCGTTCAGCAGCGGCTCCCAGCCTTCCTCCAGCATGAACGGCGGATCCCCATGCGCGTCGCCATCCTGGATCGGTGAGTAACTGGCGGGTTGCTGCAGGAGGCCGAGGGCGAGCAGGAAAGTGAGCATGCGCATCGTCGGCGCACACTATACACCGGAGGCAATCAACCACGCCGTGGCCTGCGCGCCTCATATCCGATCCGCCGGCGCTTCGCCTCATTGCTCGCGGGCAGCGCTACGCATGGCGCGGTTGCTTTCCTTGGTGGCGAGATCGATCGACGATCGCGAACGGGCACAGCGGCCATTCGAGGACACGACGGGACACCAGCCAGACGGGAGGCCGGGACGGTCGGCACTTGGCGGAACCATTCGTGCCGAAGCGCGATCACGGGATCGACCGACGCCGCGCGGCGGGCTGGCAGCGAGCATGCGAATCGCGCTGCGAGGAGCACGCCGGCACAGGATGTGGCGAATGTCACGCCGTCGGATGTCGGAACGCCGAAGACATAGCTCGACATGACGTGTCTGGATCCGTAAGCCAGGACCGCGCCGAGGCCGACGCCCACGCCCACCATCCATGCCCCCTGAGACAGTATCAGGCCAGGTGCTCGAGGGGCACCCGTCGCGTGACATCGATCATCGTCCGCACCCACAGACGGCCGAGCGACCATCGGCCGGCCGCAGCCGCGTCGGCGCGCTGATCCTGAAAATCGGCGGCCATCTCGTTGCCGAAGTCCCCCCGGAATTCGGCGGGAAACAGCCGCAACAGCCAGTCGAACAGCCCGTCGCGCCAAGAATGTGGCGGCATGATCACCCCTCCGAGAGCAGGTGTTTGAGCGCCGAGAGGTTGACCAGGTCGCGAAGCCGCTCCGCCTCGGCGACGGCGACCTTTCGGCCGAAGGCAGTGAGACGATACGCGTGCCGGCGATCGGTGCTGCCGGCGGCCGACCCGCGAATCAGGCCGTCGGCCAGCAAGCGCTTGATGATGCCGTAGAGCGTGCCGGTGCCGAGCTGCACCTGGCCGCCGGTCCGCTGCGCGACGTCCTTCAGAATGGCATAGCCGTGTTTCTCGCCGTCGACCAGGGCGAGGAGGACGTGGAACAGCGCCGGCGTGAGGGGGAGCAGTGTCTTCGGATCGCGATCGGATGGGCTCATAACGCGCGCCACGATATATCGTAACGCGACGTATTGTCAACAGTCGCACCCGGCCGCTAAAGGGCTTGCTGTCATCCAGCGCGATCGCAACCGTGACCTATTCTCGCGAGCTCAGGGTCGAGAGCTGATTCATCGCGAACGCCTCATCGAGTCAGTCGCCTACATGCGCGGTGTGATCGCCGCGGTGATGAAGGGGAAGCAGGTCGCCTGCCGCCAATCTGCTCACGGTTCCCGAGAGTAGCCGGGACGCGCCTTGACGTCCACCCGCCGATTCCTGATGCGCACGTCAAGCTTGTGCCATCCGCTGTCCGGCGTTCCGCGCGGGATGTACGTCAGCACGTAGCGCCGACGAAATTCCTCCAGGATCTGCAGGAACGTCTCGCCCAGCGTGTCGGTCGATGCCAGCTCGATGAACGAGCCCCCGGTAAGCCTCGTGAGCTGGTCGAGAAACCGGCCGCCTCTGACAGGTCCGCCCGAAACGCCATAGACGACCACGTCGGAATGTCTGGCGATGTCGAGGACGGCATCAGCCGACAGCCGGCTGGACGACTCGACACCATCGCTGAAGACGAGGACAAGAGAGCGCCCGCGCCCCGGCTCTGCCTTGATTAGCGCGGCATACGTCGCGTCGATGAGCGACGTCCGGCCGCC
Source organism: Vicinamibacterales bacterium (assembly GCA_050744685.1). GTDB lineage: Bacteria > Acidobacteriota > Vicinamibacteria > Vicinamibacterales > 2-12-FULL-66-21 > JACCXG01. The sequence continues at coordinate 1,870 of JBOGIX010000150.1, forward strand.
TCCCTGCGCGAGATCGAGAGCGGCCTTCACCTCTGCTCTGGCAGCCGTGATCGGCGCGTCAAGGGTCACCCGGTGATTGAAGGTCAGCAGTCCGGCTTCGTCCATCGGGGCGAGCTGGTCGAGCAGATGCTGGCCGGCCTCGCGAAGATGCGCGCGGCGATCGACGTCGAGGCTGTCGCTGACGTCCAGGGCCAGCATCACGCTGAGCGGCTGCTGTTCGAAGGTGACGAGCGCGACCTGCTGCAGTTCGCCGTTGTCGCGGACCTCGAAGTCGCCGGCCTGCAGTCCGCGCACGACCCGCCCACCCTCTGTTACGAGCACGTCCACTTCGACCGCATCGGCCCGCGTCGAGAACGTTGGCGTCTGACCGGCCGGCACGCTGGCGGTCGCCAGGGCCAGCGCCCAGGCGACCTCGATTGAACGCATCACGACGCCCTGCCCGGCAGTTACGGTACGCCGCCATTCGTCCAGTTGACGTTCCGGGTTCTCCGGGTCGCGTCGATAGTAAGTCCACCACGGATCCCCGACAGTGTGAGCTGGCGGCCGGTGCTCGAGCACGCGGTCGAGCATCGATGTCGCAACGGCGTGATCGCCCCGGGATCGAGCCAGCCGGCTCAGGGAAATCCATGCGGACTGCGCGTGGGGAAACAGCGTGGCCGCACGCTCGAACGCGTCGTGGGCGCCATCCACGTCTGCCGTGGCGGCCAGGGCATCGCCGAGAAACAGCTCGGCGCAATATCGCAACGCGGGGGCGAGACCCGACTGCAACGCAGTCCGTAGTTGGGCGACCGCTTCCTGCGGTTGCTGCAGTTCCAGCAGGACGTGCCCGAGTCGCACGCGCGCTTCGGCCATGTCTGGCGCCGCGTCGATCGCTTTCAGGAAGTGCCGCTTTGCCCGCTCGAGGTGCGTGCGGGCGCTGGATATCTCCGGCTTTCCGTTGTCCGGGAGCGTCGCGTTCCGGACCGCCTGCTGGACCGCTGCCGAACCCATGAACGCGTGCATCAGGCCGCCGTAGAACTGCAGCAGCGGCAAGGCCGGAAAGTGTCGCTCGGCCTCCCGGAAATGCGGGGCAAGATCGGTGATGCTGCCACGGTCGTACATGTACGCCGCGGTTGCCACGAACCACTGTGCTGCAGCGGCCGCATCCGCGGGATCCTGCAGGCGCCGCGTCGCGAGGTCGCGCGCAAACTCCCAGTGCGGCCAACGGACGACGAACCCGCGGTGTTGTCCGTCGAGGATGGTCAGTCCTGCCCGATCGCCGGGGGCGGGAGGCGCCGTGATCCGCCTGTCGTACAGGAAGACCGCGATGTCCGAGTGCAGCAGCGTGCCGCGTCTGGTGACGCGGCTGAGATTTCCTCCACGACCGGCCTCGTCCTGCCGGAGCTCCAGCAGTGCCAGCGTGTCCGGCGCCGAGAGGAGTTGTCCATCAGGTCTGGTGCCGCGCGGCCTCAGACTCCGCCCGCGCTCGGCAGCTTTGCGCAGCGCCCGGTTCAGCGACTCGAGCTCTGACAGCGCGTTCTCGAGGCGGGCCTCGGACCAGGCGGAGATGTTCCTGGCGTGCTCGTCGATCTCTCCAGGCGTGTGGGCGGCGACGGCCTGCAGCCATTCGGTGAACTGCGGTGACAGGACGTGGTCGTCGAACGAGCTCTGCGCCTGCGCGCGCGCCGGAGGACACAGGGTCAGGAGGAGCGCGGCCACGGTCAGTGCCGTGGCCAGGGCAGCAACAGTGCGACTGTCATGCGGAGCGTCAACCGGCGGGCGACGAACAACGACGATGCGGGGGATTGAACTGGTGTGGAGCGTCACGTTCGCATCGAGCTGTGCGCGCATCGGTCGACGCTGGGACAGAAGAAGAAGGACCCGTCGGATCCGAGTCCGTGCGAGGTCGCCGATCTCGACGGCGGCGGCCGGTTCACTCAGCGACCGCGAAGTTCGTCCAGCAGATCGCTCATCGGCGTCGTCTGACCTCGATGCCACGTGGCGATCGCATCGAGCAACATCCGCTCGGTCTCTTCGTCGTCCTCGAACGTGTCGTCCCCCTCGAGAGCCAGGACGGTGACGGATTCACCCTCTGGCCACTCGCGGTGTATTTCCACGCGCCCGTCGACGACCTTGCCTGATGCGATGCGCAAGCACGCATTCTAGCAGCAAGCAGCCTACCGACCGCCGCCTCGCGCCTCGATCAGCCGCAGCGACTCACGGCTCACGAAGATCCTCGCGTGATATTGCTCGCCCCAGCCGACCGGCATGACATTGCGGTACTCGCGAGGCGGACCGCCGCCATGCCCCTCCTCGAGGCGTGCCCTGATGGAGGCACGGACGTTCGGGTCGGCGCCGCGATCGAGCAGGAGGCGCGTGAACAGCGCGTCGTCCGGCTGTCCCTTGCCGTAGTTGACCCAGAAGTTGCGCTGGGACACGACCGTCGAGAACAGGGCGGTGTAGCCGCCGAACCCGTCGGCGTCGATCGCGGCCGGCGCGTTCGGATCCATTCCCCGGTCGAGCAACCACTCTCCGATCTCCACCTCGTCGAAGTAGGCGGCAATGTGGAGGAGCGTCGTTCCGTGCACGGGCGTCCCCTGAGCGGTGTACGGGTCCCGGGCGCAGGCAGGCGCGAGCGGGAAGATGTCGGCGATGTCGAAGGTGCGCGTGAGCAGATCCGGATCGCGCAGGAGGTGCGACTCGAGCAGGTCGACGCGTCCGCGATGGAGTGCCATCACCGGCGTGTCCGGAGGCTCGAAGCCGTGCTCGACGTACATCTCCAGGATGCGGTGCTTGGCCGACGGCTTCCGGCTGTCCGTGCCGAGGAGATGCTCCATCGTGTTGACGTCGACACCGTTGGCCCCGACAACCCGCGCGCCGAGCGAGAGCAGGGCCGCGGTCCCTTCCACGCCCAGCGTGTACGCGGGCCCCGCGAGCGACAGCGTGTCGAGCGGCGGCCGTCCCGCCAGGTCATAGATCACGCGCACTGTGTTCGTGTGGCCCTGGAGCGCGGCCCGTCCGGCCGCCGACTCCAGGTCTCGCGCGCCGTGTCGATGCAGGAAGCGGATGATCTCGTGGCGGCCAAGATTCGCGGCGAACGTCATCGGCGGACCCCAGTCGCTGTCGGTGCGAACCAGGACGGGCTCATGGATCAGCGCCGCGTTGTGCGTGATCAGCTCGCGGACCGCCTCGAGGTCATCGCGCCAGATCGCCTGCGCCAGCCGCACCGCGTGGACGAGCCTCGTCCAGCTCGATGCGCCGTAGCTGCGTGCCAGCACGAGCTGCGCATCAGCCAACCTCGCGGCGGATGGGTCGGTCGATTCGGGATGGCGCTCGCGCAACTCGGCGACGGCATTCGCTTCGCCGCCCTGGATCGCTCGGAGCAGTTCTTTCGCTTGACGATGGAGCTGGCCGAGATCGGGCCGGACAAGCAGGCGTCGGACGGGCATGACGAGCCTCCTTCAATGCGCCCGTGGTCCGCTGGCGTCGGGCAGAGGAGGTTCGGCGATCGCGTCCGAACGCTGGAGATGCTCAGGTGGACTCAGTCCTGCCCGCGGACGGGAGGCGCCCTGCACGCCCGGCGATGAAGCTATCACCGGCCGGCAAGGCAGACAAGCGTGGAAATGAACGGACGTTACCGGCGATCCCGGAGTTCGTGGCGGAAATCATCTAGAGTCTTCCCGTCCATGATCCTTTAACCTGGGTTTGAAATCAGTGGCGCGTCGCTCGATGCAGCAGCGGACGCGCCGCCGGTGTCATGGCGCCCCGGAGGATAAAGACGATGATCGGTCGTTCACCGTTTGCCGCATTGCCGTCCCGACGGACGGCTATCCGCGGGGGGCTCTCGCTCGTGGCTGCCGGGCTCACGCCGTCGTCAGCGGCAGCCGCGGCGCAAGCTCCGGCGCAGGCCGGCGGTCGACCGTTCGACGTCAGGACGTTCGGCGCGACCGGCGATCAATCGGCAAACGCCACCGCCGCGTTCCAGGCGGCCATCGACGCGTGCACGACTGCCGGCGGTGGTACGGTTTACGTGCCGCCGGGCGGTTACACCGTCGGCATGGTGCAGCTGAAGAGCCACGTCACGCTCGACCTCGCGGCAGGTGCGACGCTGCTGCTCAGCCAGGACAACACGCAGTTCCCGCGCGGCCGCCGCGCGATGATCTACGGCGAGAACGCCGAGAACATCGCGGTGACCGGCCGCGGCACGCTCGATGGCCTCGCCCAATACGTCTTCGTCGAGATGCGCGGCGTCGATCCCGAGATCCGCCGCGAGATCGAGATCGCCCGCGCCGCCGGCGTTGACATGCGCCGCTACTACCGCACCGGCGTACAGACCTACATGTTCATCCTGAACGGCTGCCGCAACGTGCTCCTGCGCGACATCACGATCGTCGGGTCGCCGCTCTGGAACGTGCGCCTGAACGACTGCGACCGCGTGCAGGTGCACGGCGTCCACATCGCCTCCGACCTCGAGAAGGGCGTCAACGCCGACGGCCTGGACATCGCGTCGTCGACGAACGTCACCGTCTCCGACTGCGTCATCGAGACCGGCGACGATGCGATCGTGCTCAAGACCATCGGGCGCGACGGCCGGCCGGCGAGGCCGACGGAAAACGTCACCGTGACCAACTGCGTGCTGAGCTCGTCGTCTGCGCCGCTGATGATCGGCACCGAGACCCAGGCCGACATCCGGCACGTGCTCTTCGACAACTGCGTCATCCGCAATTCGAACAAGGGGTTCGGCATCAACGTGCAGGATGGCGCGACGGTCAGCGACGTGGTGTTCAGCCACCTCACGATCGAGACCAGCCGGCGCCACTGGAACTGGTGGGGGAGCGCCGAGATGTGCAAGCTCGTGCTCAAAAAACGGACGCCCGATTCCCGCCTCGGCGCCATCCGGGACATCGTCCTCGACACCATCGTCGCGCATCCGCGCGGCACGAGCACGATTGTCGGCCACGCGGAGCGTCCGCTCGAGAACATCCGCATCTCCAACGTGACGATGGCGATGCTGCCGGAGAACGCCGTGGACAAGCGCGCGACCGACGCCTTGCAGGTCGAGCGCGTCCGCGGCTTTCGGGTGCGCGATCTGTCCGTGCGCTGGAGCGAAGAGTCGGCCGAGCCGGCCTGGCGAAGTGCGCTCGTGCTGCGCCGTGTGTCGGAGTTCCAGGTGGACGGGTTCGAAGGACGCCAGGGGGACGCGAGCGGAAGGGCGGCGGCCATCCTTCTCGAAGATGCCAGCGATGGCGCGATTCTGAATGCGACGGGCACCAGCGGGTGCCGGAGCCTGGTGCACGTCCGCGGCGACGAGACGCGCGGCATCGCCGTGCGCGGCAGCCGCCTGGCCGCGGGGGCATCGGCCGTCACCTTCGAGAACAGCGCAGTGAAGAAGAGGGTCCGCCTGGAGCAGTAACTGCAGTGGTCCCGGCGCCGACGCGACTGTGGCTGCACAGGCTGTGCCCTTCGCCAACGATGCCGAAACGCTGCTCGAGGCGGTACGCTCCACCGCCGTCGATTTTGATGGACGGACTCGGGCGTGCTCGGCTGCCTGTGACCTATCGAGATTCGTCGTGGCCCATGGCGGCGTTTTCGACACGCGAGACGAGTTGTTCAATCAGCTGGGTTCCTTCGAGGACACCTGGAAGGGCCTGGCGTTCGAAGTGCTATATGCAGGCCGACGTAGTGCCTGATCCGTCGCCGGACGATCGCCGCAAGGGATGACCATTCGAGATGATCAAAGAGCACGATCGAATCGTTCTGGCCGAGCCCGTGCCCGCTGATGCTCCGGTGTGCCAGGCGCAGTACGACGCTCGGCGGTCATCTATGAGTCCCTCAAGACGATCAGTGGGTTCACGAATGCCGCACGCATCGCTGGCGCCGCGCTCGCCACGAGTGCGACCCCGCAGACAAGCATGGCACTTGCTATCAGGGTGATCGGATCCATTGGCGAGACTCCCGCAATGAACGTTCGCAGGACATTCGCGCCGAGCACGCCGGCCACCATTCCTGAGGCTAACCCCAGCAACGTCAGGAGCATATTCTCACCCACGATCAAACGGATGAGATCGGGCGTAGTAGCGCCGATGGCTTTTCGCAGACCCATCTCGCGTGTGCGCTGCGCAACGCTGAACGCCACCAAGCCATAGATACCGAGCGCGGCCAGCAGCATCGCCACAACACCGAAGGATGCGGTCACCCACGCGCCGATGCGTGCAGGAAGGACAGCCACCGAAACTGTGTCCACCATCGGCGTTACGTCGACGAACACGTCCGGCGCCCGGCGCCGCATCTCTCGGGTGATGACCTGGATAGTGCCGCGCACGTCCCGTGTCCGGGCATGCAGAGTCATCCAGCGCGCATAGGTTTGCCGGAAGGGGAAATAGACGGTTGGTGCGATTTCCTCGCCCAGCGTCCAATATTTACTGTCTCGAACAATACCCACGACCTCTGCGACACGCCCTGAAGGTCCTGGTACCCGCAATCGCTTCCCGATGGCATGTCCATTCCAGAACTGCCGCGCCAGAGTCTCGTTGACGATCGCGACATTGGCTGTTCCGTCGCGATCGTTCGATGTGAAATCACGACCAGCCAGAACGGGGGTCCGAACCGTTTCGAACCACCCAGGTGTCAGCCTATTGCTGAAAACCCTCCGGCGCGTTTGAGATCCGCCACTATTCGCCTCATCTTCCCGGATGACATCGAATTCTTCATTCTCGAGCGAAAGTGGGACGACCGTGGCAATCCCTGCGGACTCAACGGTCGGAGATTCCTCTACCAGTTGCTCCAACTCAAGAAAGAGCTGCTCGCCGAACTCGCGTCCGTGCGTCATCTCGTCAAGTTCGATGCGAGCGAGTACTACGCCTTCGGGTTCGAAACCAGGGTCGATGCTGCCGATGTTGCCGAGGCTGCGCAGAAACAATCCGCTCCAGATGAGGAGCACGCTACATACGGCGACCTGTCCCACGACAAGTCCTCGCCGCAGTCGCTGGCGGACCGCCGAGCCGGTCGCTTCGCCCTTGAGTGAAGAGATGACGTCGAATCGCGCCGCCCGTCGCGCTGGCGCCAGGCCGAAGACAAACGCTGCGAGCGTTGAAATGCCGAGAGCATATGCGAGGACCCGCCGATCGATTCGGAGGTCGAACTCCATTGGGAGAGGCAGTTGCGACAGAAGGGGATTCACACTCCTCGTCAGCCAAATCGCCAGCAGCACTCCGCCGCCGCCGCCAACGAGAGCGAGCACGAGACTCTCCGTGAGGAGTTGACGCACGAGGCGCCCTCGGCCCGCTCCAAGCGCCAGACGCACGGCAATCTCCTTCCGACGTGCCGCAGCCCGACCAAGCAACAGCCCGCCGATATTGGCGCAGCCGATCAGAAGTACCAGGGCGGCGACTACGGCCATCAGCGTGAGAAATCCGAGAACCGGAAAGATCAGGTCGGCCATGCCGCGGAAGGCCCCGATGCCGTCGAGCGGAAACACTTCCATCCGGACGAAGGTGTCGGGGACGTCGGGATGGTCGGCCCTAATCTGCTGGCCGAGCGATCGCAACGCCGCCTCCGCTTCGGTATGACTCACTCCTGGCATCAGACGGCCAAATGCCTCGAACCGAGTCGCACCACGATCGCGAAGCATGGCATTCGGTGCAGCATCGTCAACAGGGATCCAGAAGTCGTGAAGCAGTCCCGCAGGCGCCACGCCGCGGAATCCGGGCGGCATGACGCCGATGACTTGGTATGAACGCCCATTCAGCACCAACAGGCGGCCGACCGTGGATGGACTGGCTCCGAATCGCGCTTGCCAGACGTGGTGAGCGAGAACCACCAAATCCCGGCGAGTGTCGAATGGCATGTACGTGCGTCCGAGGGCTGCAGGGATGCCCAGCACGCTGAAGTAGTTCGCAGTGGTCTGCTCGCCCCAGAAACGCACAGGGGCGCCGCCGGTGGCCATACCGGCGACCAGCCTGCAGTGCGCGACGACTTCCGAGAAAACGCGGTTCCGTTCCGCGAGGTCCTGGTAGTTCAGCCATGACATCTGGCTTTCGCCAGCCCGTACGCGCGCCAACTCCTGTGACGCCTGCACCGGCAACGGTTTGAACAGAAGGGCGTTGGCAACACTGAAGATTGCCGTATTGCCGCCGATGGCAATTGCCAATGTGAGAATCGCCGCGCTCGAGTACCAGGGGTTTCGTGCGATCAGGCGGATACCGAGAAGGGTGTCTTGTCGGCACTCGGCCAGAATCTGGGCCACCCAGCGGCGTCGTTCGATCCGATCGCCGTGTCTAATACAGACCGCGGCACCCGATTCTGAATTGCCGAACTCTTGCAACGCTCGGGCGCGGGCCTCGGTGGCCGTCAGCCCCGTTTGAATGAGCTCGTCAGTCCGCATGTCGATATGGAACTGAAATTCCTCAAGGACATCCTCGCGCACTGCTGTGCGGGTGCGAAGCGGAAACCTGAAAAGTCTCTTCACCCCCGGACGCTTCATGGGACACCTCATGCGGTCTGAATGGCTTTGAACACTGCCGCCGCATACCGCTTCCACTGCGAAACTTCCGTGCGCAGGTCCCGTCGGCCATCACTGGTCAGCTGGTAATACTTGGCGCGGCGCTTCTTCTCGGACAACCCCCATTCCGATTCGACCAATCCCTTGTCCTCGAGCCGGTGGAGGGCCTGATACAGGCCCGCGTCTTCAACCGCGAGCACGCCATCCGTCCGCTCGTGAACCCAGCGTGACACCTCGTAGCCGTGTTGAGGCCCCTGCCGCAACGATTGGAGGATCAAGAGATCGACGGTCCCTTTAAGCAGCGGCGTCATCGCGTCCGAACTCATGGCGTCTCGCAGTTGGACGACATCGTCGTCCCGGATGTTCCACTCAGAATGTGAGTGGAGATTCTGATCTGCCTTCCATGTGGACGCAACGGCGCAGAATCGCCACGACACGAAGCGATTGCGCTCGGCACAAGCAAAGGCGATGTTGCTGTTCTGGTACTGAGAGGGCTTGGCAACTGCGGTTCCCGGCTCCTTAATTGGGCCCGTCTTGGCGTGGGGACGGTCCAATCCATCGGCGCACTCCTGTACGGGGTTCAACAATACGACCTGAAGTGTTCCTCAGGGCACCACCTATTCTCATTGGCGCTGCGATCGATGCGACTGATCTCCCTGCCCCGTCGTGCCGCGCGCGTGTCACCCCGGACGGCGCTCCGTTACGAATAGTCGGCACACACCGAGTTCCCACTTCGAAAATCGGTCGTCAGGAGCCGGCGCCTTCAGCCGCGTGAGGTACTCGACTGGATTGCGCCCGAAACTCCGACGCGAATGTCTTCCGCGCGGGCAGTCTCGAATGGTCCCATACCGAGCGACGTCTACAGAGGCTCGATGTAACGATTGCGGATTGATCGGATTTCCGGTGACAGCAAGGCGCCAACGCTTTCCAGCAGTCTGTCCGAGGCGCCCTGGGACCGGGTTGCGCCGGCGGCGTCTCCTTCGGCGGCAAGCCGGCGTGCGAACAGGGTCAAGGGCTGATGCGATGCCGCGGGGATTCTGATCTACGCGCTCGTCAACGTGACCAGATCGCTCTCTCGTCCGACCGGATCGATCACGACGAACCGAAGCGTGAGCGGCTGCGGATGATCCGCATCGTCCGGCACCGCGGTGCCTTCCCACGCCAGGGGGGCGCCATCCAGCTCCACATCGGCACCGGCGCCCACGATCGGCGTCGTGCCCCACTGCTGCCAGATTCGCAACCGGTAGTCGCCGACGGATCCCTTCGGCGCCGATGGGGCCGACACCGCCGTGAGACGTGCGCGCTTGGTGCCTGCCTCGCTGATGACCGCGGCCGCCGGACTCTCCAGCGTCGGCACCGGCGGCTCCGGCAGGTGAAGCGCCGTGGCCGGCGCCGAGATCGCGCTGAAGGCACGCGGCATGTCGGCAATCTGCTCCGGCCGCACAGGCCCCACGCCGCCGGCAGGCGGCACCTCGACGATCCCGGCCGCGAGCCGGCGCTCGGGCGGCAGACGGACTTCGGCCCAGTAGCTGTAGCGGACGAACGATTTGAGCGCAGACGGATCGTCCACTTCCGCGACGAACCCGACGACGTTGCCGTCATCGTCGCGGGCCAACTCGAGCGGCCCGCGTGCGACCTCGCGCGCGTAAATGGGATCAGACACGAGGCCCGAGGCGCGGCGGAGCCGGAACTCTGGCGGGATGGCGAGCGGATCCGGCGGCGTCGTGAAGAGTCTCGGCTCGTCGAGCTCGAGTTCCACCAGATCGAGCCCGTCGGAGCGGATGCGGATGGTCGCGACCCGCGTGTCGGGATCGACGCTGATGCGCACAGCAGGGGGCGGCGGCGTGTGATCCGTTGGCACGGCCACGGGCACCACGCCGCACGAGTCGAATTCCGCCTCGCGACCGAACTTCGTCAGCGGCACGACTCGCACGAATTGGACGGTGCTCAGCGATCGCGGCAGCCGCTCGTCCAGCATGACGGTGCCGCCCGTCGCCTCGAGCGGCGGCTCGGTGAGCAGCCGGAAGCGATTGCGTCCGCCAAGCGTACCCGCCAGATCACGCTCGCCACCTGCGACGGCAACAGCGGCGCGCGACCAGCCATTCAGGCCGAGGCTTTTCTGATCGGCGATGTAGACGCGGTACCGTGTGTCCGTCGCGCCCGGCCACAGCAGCTTCAGCTCCACTTCCTGCGACGGGCCGGGACGGCTGGTCCAGATCAGGCCGAGGCCAGTAGGCACGACGGGCGGCTGACGGCGATCCGCATACGACACGCTCCTCGTCGTCAGCTCCGACTCCACGCCCGCAGTGTCGATGAACTTCGCCGTGACCGTGCTGCGTCCCGCCTTGCCGACCTCGAGCGGCGGCAGCGGGATCTGCACTCTGACCGTCTCAGTCGCGCCC
>JBOGIX010000151.1:0-4174 GCA_050744685.1 Vicinamibacterales bacterium
ATGATGGCGTTCCCCGGTCAGGTGCTCATGGAATACAACCAGGGGGAGCGGCCGGTGCCGTACATGCCCGAATTCCTCGAGTGCCGGAACGGGAAGGTGTGGCCGAACGACCGGCCCGGCCTCGGCGTGACCGTGGACGAGAAGCAGCTGACGCTGGTCGAGACAATGACCGAGGGTGCTCAGGGCATCACGCATCGCCGTCCGGATGGTTCGCTGACGCACTGGTAGCTCACGACCGGCAAGCGAGCCCCTGATTTTCTCCCTCGAGGGCGCGATAGCGCGCAGCCGTCAGATCAGCGGAAGATCCGCTGCGCGAAGTGATAGAGGTTGCTGGCCCAGGTTTTGGGCGTGTGGCCTTCGTCGTCGACGTTCCAGATGTGCGGCACGTCGCGCTCTTTGAGGTACGCGTGGACGCCTTGAGAGATGTTGATGAGCCCGTCCTTGTTGCCGCAGGACAGGTAGAGGAGCTTCAGCTTGGCCTTCGCCGCGTCGGGATCCGGCAGGAGTTCGGCGGGCGGCCTGGTGTTCGGCGCGGAGGAGAACGCGCCGATCCAGGCGAAGGTGTCGAGATGCCCGAGCCCGAAGTTCAGGGTCTGCCCGCCGCCCATCGAAAGACCGGCCAGCGCCCGGTGCCCGCGGTCCGTGAGCGCCGCGTACTTCTTCTCGACCGCGGGAATCAGATTGTCGAGCAGATCTTGCTCGAACCTGGCGAAGCCCGCCACCTTCTCCGGCGCGAACTGGTTGCCCGTCGCGCCGTCGTCGGCGAGCGCGCGGCCGTTGGGCATGACCACGATCATCGGCACAGCCTTCTTGTCGGCGATCAGGTTGTCGAAGAGCGTGTCAGGCATGGCGAAGCGAATCCACTCCGTCTCGTCGCCGCCTATTCCGTGCAGCAGGTAGAGCACGGGGTACTTGCGGTCTTCCGCGTACCCCGGCGGCAGATAGACGTTGGCCCTGCGCCGTGTACCCGTGACGCGTGAGTCGTACTCGAACGGTTCGAGACGGCCGGCCGGGACGCCGGCTCGCCGCGTGGCGAAGCCCTCCGGCGCATCGGGGAACGCCCGCACGTCGTCGGGACCGAGCACGATGGGTCTGGCCATCGCGCCGCGCCCCTGCGGGGGCGGGTTTCCTGCGAGCGGTTCCCGGGCGGATCCGGCGGTCGACGCGATGAAAAGCAGGGTCGTGGCAGTGATGACGTGCGCGCGCTTTTTCATGATGTGGGCACTAAAGCATACGTTGGAATCATCCCTTCTCCCTGGAAGAACCACGAGGTCTACTCAGTTTGGACATCCCGGATCGAACTTACCTCTGGTGAGAGCGCCCGACACTGAACAGCCGACGTTTGGCGCACCTCTGCTCTCTTTGGAGATCGCGAAACCTCCGCGCGTGCAATGGCGTGCAAGGCGCAGCGGCATCGCCGGCATTCCTGGCATCCACGGCAACGTGGTTTCTGTAATTACCGAATCCAAAGGACCGCCAAGAGTCCGAATCCCACTCTCTCCGCCACCCTCTAACGCATTCCGCATCAACAATTTACAGCACCGGGTGATTTCACCTTAGAACTCGGGACCTCCGGCGCCTCATGATCGCCGCGAAAGGAAGCTAGCCCCGCGAGTCTGGGCTTTTCAGAACGAGCGGGAGCCCTGCAACCACGAGTACAACTGTCTGCGCGTCGGCTGCCAGAATTTGATTGGCCCATCCTTGGAGGTCGCGAAAACGGCGTCCGACGCGTGTGGTCGGCACAATCCCTCCACCGACTTCGTTGCTGACGACGACCACTTCCCGTAACCTGGACGCCTCCGCGAGCTCGCGCACCGCCGCCATGAGGATGTCCTGCTGCCGCCTTGGCGCCGTGTGAGATTCGCGCTCGAGGAGATTCGACAGCCACAGGGTCACGCACTCCACAATTACTGGTGCATCCACCGGCGCAGCGGTACGAACGACGCGAGGCACCGATTCGGGCTCCTCGATCGTCGTCCACGACGACGGGCGGTCGGCGCGATGCTTCTCGATGCGCCCCGACATCTCGCGATCGCGGGTCCGGCGAGAGGTGGCGACGTAGATAGCCTGACGGTCGCCTATCAGCGTCTGCGCGTATCGGCTCTTGCCGCTGCGCGCGCCGCCCAGGACGAGCGTCAGCATCCGCATCCGCCTTCGCTGAAGCTGCGGCGGACAAGTGGCTGCACGGTCGCATTCATCACGAGCACCACCGATTCGCCGCCGGCGTAGTCGATGACGTTCACACACGCATACGACTGGGCAAGCCTGAATATGCGGCACGGATCGAGATCGAGCGCGTGGGCGAGTGCAATCCGATTGACGCCCCCGTGCGACACGGCGACAACCGTCTCGCCCGAATGCTTCCGCCGGATCTGTTCGAGCCCCTCACGCACGCGCACCGACATGGTCGCGAAGCTCTCGCCGTCCGGGAACACGACGTCAGTCGGTCGGGTCATCCACTGTTGGTACTGCTGCGGGTAGTGAGTCGAAATCTCGTCATACGTCAGGCCTTCAAATGCGCCAAAGTCGATCTCGCCAAGACGCTCGTCGAGGGCGGCCGCAGGAGCGTCGATCGAACGCAGAGCCGCACTTTCGACGGCGCGTCGGCTCGGACTGCTGAAGATGGCGGACGGGCACTGGTTGCCCAGAAGTAGCCATGCCTGCCGCATCTGCTCGCGTCCCCGATGGGAGAGGCCAGGATCGAGCCGCCCATAACAACGGCCGTGGACGATCTCGTCGGGCTCGCCGTGCCGCAGCAGGATGAGCCGCGTCGTTCCATCGGCCCGCGGCGGAAGCGCAATCGTCATGGGCGCCCTGTCAAAAGCACCCCGCACAGCAGCACGGACGCCTCGGTGAGCTCGACGCTCGCACCAAACACATCGCCGGTCACGCCGCCGATCCGCCGCCGGGCAGTGCGGGCGATACAGAGAGCGGTCACTGCGGCGAATGCCCACACGATGAGCGCATCCACGCGGAGCGCGCCGATCGCGATGAGCGCCGTGACCGCCGTCGCCACAACCAGACCGACGGTGTCTCGCTCGTGCGTGACCGCCTGTCCGAGACCTGCTTCCGTACGAGCGTACGGCAGCCAAGCCGCAAGAGCCGAGATCGTCCACCGGGAGATCGCCGGGGCAGCGACGACGAACGGAAGCGCGGCGCCCCGATCGAGCAGCGCGGCGATAGCGGTCACCTTGACTCCGATAACGAATACCAGCGCCGCGGCGCCGTACGCGCCGATCAGCGGATCGCGCATGATCCGAAGCACCCCCTCGCGGTCGCGTCCCCCGCCAAAACCATCCACCGTGTCGGCCAGGCCATCCAGGTGAATCGCGCCGGTTGCCCACGCCCCGAGGCCGACGACCAGGGTGGCAGTCAGCGCGGCCGACACATCCATGACCTCGGTCAGCGTCCAGGCGATCAGCGCGGTCGCGCCACCGAGCAGCCCGCCGATCAGTGGAAACCAGCGCGCCGCGCGGCCGACGTCGACCGCACCCGCGACGATCGGCACAGGTACGCGAGTGAGAAAGGCCGCCGCGACGAGCACGCCTCTCATGGAAGTACGGCCGTCCGTCCCAGATCTTCGGCACGGCCGGCGACCCCTGCACTGTCAAAGGTGGCCATCTCATTCATCACCGCGGCGGCGGCGCCGAACAGCGGCATCGCGAGCGCCGCGCCGGTGCCCTCGCCGAGCCTCATCTCGAGATCGAGCAGCGGCTGCTGCCGCAGAAACCCAAGCTGTAACGTATGGCCAGGTTCGGACGAGCGGTGGCCGGCAAACCAGTAGTCGAGAAATGGCGGACAGATCGACGCCGCGACGAGCGCTGCCGCGGTGGCGATGAACCCGTCGCCGACGATCGCCATTCGATGTGCCGCCGCGCCGACGTACGCGCCGGCGATCGCAGCTATTTCGAAGCCACCAATCGTGCGCAGAACCGCAAGTGGATCGCGACCCGGCTGATTCGTTGCCAGCGCACGTCTGACGACCTCCACCTTGTGTGCGAGCATCTCGCCGTCAATGCCCGTGCCCGAGCCCGTGACCTGGTCGGCCGACACCCCGAGAATTGCCGCCGTCATCGCGCTCGCCGCCGTCGTGTTGCCGATGCCCATGTCGCCGCAGGCGATCACGGCAACGCCGCCCTTGGCAGCGTCGTCCGCCACGTCGAGACCGATGTTG
>JBOGIX010000152.1:0-2876 GCA_050744685.1 Vicinamibacterales bacterium
CAACGGGGGACATCGCAAGATGGCCCCTGGTAGCAAGAGGCCGCCCGCAAGGACAAATAAAGCGGCAGGCGAGGACAAGTAATGCCGCAAGGTGGCCATGATCGCGGCAATAGGCCGACCGCGAGGACGAATAAAGCCGGCCGCCCGCGAGGAGGATAATGTCATGGCAGCGATAGAGGACAGGGACACGCTGGGACGATCGCGGCTGTCCTTTGCCAAGGAAGCCGATATCGACGAGTTCGTCGGCATGCTCGACCGGTTCGAGCGCGGCGACATCACGCCCGACGAGTGGCGGGTGTTCCGGCTCGTGCGCGGCACCTACGGGCAGCGGCAGGCATACGACGCGCAGATGCTGCGCGTGAAGATTCCGCAGGGCATCCTCGACGTGCCGCAGCTCGAGGCGCTGGCGGAGGCCGCCGAGCGCTACTCGCGTGGGTTTGCCCACATCACGACCCGGCAGAACATCCAGATGCACTTCGTCAAGCTCCACGACGTCGAGCTGGCGATGCGGCGGCTCGCGCAGGCCGGGCTGACGACCAGGGAAGCGTGCGGCAACTCGGTGCGCAACATCACCGCCTGCCCCTATTCGGGCGTCGCGGCCGACGAGCCGTTCGACGTCACCCCGTACGCGGAAGCGCTCACGCGCTACCTGCTGCGCCACCGCTTGAGCGCGTCGTTGCCGCGCAAGTTCAAGATCGCGTTCGAAGGCTGCACGCACGATCACATCGGCACGGCGATCAACGACATCGGCTGGACGGCGCTCGTGCGCACGGTGGACGGCAGGCCGCAGCGCGGCTTCCGCGTGACCGTTGCGGGAGGGACGGCCACGCTGGTGCGGTCAGGGCACGAGCTCTTCGAGTTCGCCCCGGTCGGCGAGATGTTCAATATCGCCGAAGGGATCATCCGCGTGTTCCACCGCCTGGGTGACTACAAGCACAAGCAGCGCAACCGCCTGAAGTTCCTCGTGCGATCGCTTGGCTGGGACGCGTTCAAGGCGGAGTTCGAGAAGGAGTACGCCGCGTTCGTCGCAGAAGGCGGCGCGGCGCTGCCGTTCGAGCCCGAGCGTCCGCCGGTCGAAGAGGCGCCTGCCGCACGATCGGACGCGCCGCACCCGGCGGAGATCACCGCAGCGGTCTCGGCGGGTCGCGTCACCGGGCCGGGGATGGTGCCGAACGTGGCGCCCGACATCGGCCGCGACGAGTACGACTACTGGCTGCGCACCAACGTGCGGCCGCAGAAGCAGCCCGGCTACTCCATGGTCACCGTGACCACCGTGCTTGGGGACCTGACGTCGCCGCAATTCCGGCAGCTCGGCCGGCTCTCGCTCGCCTTCTCCGACGGGCTGGTCCGCATCACCTCCGATCAGAACGTGTTGCTGCGGTGGGTGTCGAACGCGGAGCTGCAGCCGCTCTACAGCCGGCTCGCCGCCGCCGGGCTGTCGCGCGCCGGCGCCTCGACGTTCGCGGACGTCACGAGCTGCCCGGGCGCCGAGTCGTGCCGCCTGGCGGTCACGCAGTCGCGCGGCCTTGGACGCCTGCTCTTCGATCACCTCGACACGCGTCCCGACATCGTCAGCGCGGTACCCGGTTTGGACGTGAAGATCAGCGGCTGTCCGAACGGGTGCGGCCAGCATCACATTGCCGGCATCGGGTTCCAGGGAAGCCTGCGCAAGGTCGGAGGCAAGCCGGCGCCGCACTATTTCGTGATGATCGGCGGCGGCACGCGCGAGGGGATTACGACCTTCGGGCGCCATGTGGCGACCGTGCCGGCGCGGCGTGGCTTCGTCGCGCTCGAGCGGCTCGTGCAGCTCTATCAGCAGGAAGGGGCCGAGGGGGAGTCCGCGCTTGCGTTCTTCCGTCGGGTGGAAGTGCCGCGCGTCAAGACGCTGCTCTCGGATCTCGAGAAGCTCGCGCCCGAAGCGGCGGCCGATATCGACTTCGTCGACCTGGCAGAAGACCATGCCTTCAACCCGGAAGTGATGGATGGCGAGTGCAGCGCCTGAGCCCGTCGAGACCATGACGACGACCGTACGTCCGTCGCGCGATTCCGTTGCCGCGCTGATCGGGCGGACGCCGCTGCTGCGGCTCCGCTCGTTCGGCCGCGAGCTGCCGGGGGTGGAGCTGTACGCCAAGGCCGAGTTCCAGAATCCCGGCGGATCGGTGAAGGACCGCGCCGCCGCGTCGATCCTGCGAGAGGCCGAGCGAACCGGACGGCTGCGTCCAGGCGTCACAATACTGGATGCCACGTCGGGCAACACCGGCATCGCCTACGCGATGATCGCGGCCGCCTCCGGCTACCGCCTGCGGTTGTGCATGCCGGCCAACGTCACGCCTGAGCGCGTTCGCACGCTGCGCGCGTACGGCGCCGAGCTCGTGCTCACGGATCCGATGGAGGGTACCGACGGCGCGATCCGCGAGGCCAGGCGTCTGGTAGCCGCGGAACCGGACCGGTATTTCTACGCCGATCAGTACAACAACGATGCGAACTGGCGGGCGCACTACGAGACGACGGCGCCGGAGATTCTCGAGCAGACCGACGGGCGCATCACCCACTTCGTGGCCGGCCTCGGCACGAGCGGCACGTTCATGGGGGTTGGACGGCGCCTGCGCGAATACAATCAGGATATCCGCCTGATTTCGGTCCAGCCCGACTCGCCGATGAACGGCGTCGAAGGCTTGAAGCACATGGAAACCGCGATCAAGCCGGGCATCTACGATCCGACGCTGGCCGACGAGGACCTGCGGGTGACCACCGAGCAGGCGTATGCCTTCACGCGGCGGCTCGCGTCGGAAGAGGGGTTGCTGGTTGGCGTGTCGAGCGGTGCGGCGCTGGCCGCGGCCCTCGACGTGGCGCACCGCGCCGACGAAGGCGTGATC
>JBOGIX010000153.1:0-3645 GCA_050744685.1 Vicinamibacterales bacterium
GTACACCGCCCTCCAGCGCTATGGCTGGCCGGGAAACGTCCGCGAGCTCCGGAACGTCGTCGAGCGGGCGATGCTGCTGTCCGATGCCGACAGGCTCGAAGCGCGAGACTTCGCGGCGCTCTCCACGGCGCGCGGTTCGAGCGACGAGTTCGAACTGCCGGCCGGTGGCCGGGACCTGGTGCAGCTCGAACGGAATCTCGTGATTCAGGCGCTGCGCCGAAGCGGCGGCAATCAGACGCGCGCCGCAGGACTGCTCGGTCTCAACCGCGACCAGATTCGCTATCGAATCGAGAAGTTCGGCCTGACCACGACACCATAGAATCAAGCGAGGATCCCCGGGAGACGGTAGAGGCCAGGCGCGCATTTTCCGCACACACGCGAAGTATTTCCGCGGCGGGGCGCGCGAGAGGCGATCAGACAGGAGCTGGCGTAATGACTCTTCGACCTTCCGTGCTCTGCCCCGTCGACTTTTCCGACAGCTCGCGTGGGGCGCTGCGTTACGCGGGCGCGATTGCGGCGCACTTCGGTGCGCGGCTGACGCTGCTCGCGGTGAACGATCCGCTGCTCGAGGAGGCCGATGAAGTCGCCGGCAGCGCCCAGCTCGCGGAGGACACCGCGCGCGAACTGGACAAGTTCTTCCGCGACACGTTCGACGGCCGTCCGCATGGGGTTGGCGAGGTGAAGATCGAAGTGGCCACCGGCAAGCCGGCTCCCGAGATCCTCCGCGTCTGCCACAGAGCGGGCTCGGAATTCATCGTGATGAGCTCGCACGGCCTCACAGGGTTCCGGAAGATGTTTTTTGGATCGACCACCGAGCGGGTGCTGCGGGAAACGGTGGTGCCGGTTCTCGTCACGCCGGGCGGCGATCCGGGGCCCGAGCGGCTGGAAGACGTTTCGCGTCGCGTCAAGCGCGCGCTGGCGCCGATCGACTTTACGGCCGCAACGCCGCACCAGCTGCGGATCGCCCGCGGTCTCGCCGAAGCGCTGGACGTACCGCTGCTGCTGCTGCACGTGGTCGAACCCGTGCGCGCGAGCGCGGCGGCGCAGGCCCGCGTGCCGAAGGTTGAATCGGAACGTCGCTACCGGGCGGAACAGGAGCTCGAACGCGCGGTCGGCGAGATGCCGCCGCACGCCAGGACGGAGGCCCTCATCGCCTACGGCGAGCCGGCGGAGGAGATCGCAAAGGTCGCGAGCGACCGCGACGCCGGCATCGTGATCATGGGCCTGCATTCGTCGCCGCTGCTCGGCCCCCGCATGGGGTCGGTCACCTACCGGGTGCTGTGCCTCGCGCATCGCCTGGTCCTGGCGCTGCCGCCGCAACCGGCGGCCACGCAGTCGGCCGGGCGGACGATCGATCGGGCTACGACGACGTAGCGAGCCCCCCGCGGGTGTACGGGTTCGCCGTCGACCTCGGCGATAAAGTGGGCGTGCTCTGCCCGATCGCCGCACGTCGGATGTGCGCCTCGTGCCCGCGCGAGAGGGAAGCTCAGCCCCGCGGTGCTCGACGCAATCGAGGACCGCTATGCGGTGGACCGCGCTACGGGCTTCAGCGACGGAGAGATTCGCGGCTGGTTCTGGGTGGAAATGCCCAAGCAGCTCCGCCAACGATAAGATCGGAGGCGATGGACGTCGCGTTCTTCAGCACCAAGACCCACGACCGGGCCTCGTTTCTCGACGCCAACGGCGGTCATGGGCATGCGCTCGCGTTTCTCGAACCACGGCTGACCGCCGCCACGGGCGTCCTGGCCGCCGGATTTCCGGCGGTCTGCGTCTTCGTGAATGACGATGTCGGCGCGACGGTGCTCGAAGGACTGGCGGCGCAGGGTACGCGCCTGGTTGCGTTGCGCTCCGCGGGCTTCAGCCACGTCGATCTCGACGCTGCCCACCGCCTGGGCCTCACCGTCGCCCGGGTGCCTGCGTACTCGCCGTTCGCCGTGGCGGAACACACCGTCGGGCTGATCCTGTCGCTCACGCGGCACATCCATCGCGCGTATGCACGCGTGCGCGACGGCAACTTCGCGCTCGACGGCCTGCTCGGGTTCGACCTGCACGCCCGGACGGTCGGCGTCGTGGGCACGGGGCGCATCGGCGTGCAGGTCGTGCGCATCATGCGCGGCTTCGGATGCCGCGTGCTCACGTCGGACCCGGTACGCAGTGCCGAAGGCGAAGCGGCCGGCGGCATCCCGGTGTCCCTCGATGTGCTCCTTGCAGAATCTGACATCATCACACTGCACTGCCCGCTCGTGCCGGATACGCACCACCTGATCGATGAGCGGGCATTCGGCCGCATGCGGCGCGGCGTGATGCTGATCAACACCAGCCGTGGTGCCCTGGTCGATGCGAACGCGGCGATTGCGGCGCTCAAAGCCGGCATCCTCGGGCATCTCGGCCTCGACGTCTACGAGGAAGAGGGAGATTTGTTCTTTCAGGACCTCTCCGCTGCGGTGATCCACGACGATGTGTTTGCCCGGCTGCTGACGTTTCCGAACGTGCTCATCACGGGGCATCAGGCCTTCTTCACGAAGGAGGCGGTCCAGAACATTGCCGAGACGACGCTGGCCAATATCACCGCATTCGAGCAGGGGCAGCCGCTCGCGAACGAGGTGACGCTCGAGCTCGTGCGGCCGCCGACACCGCCGGCGACCGCCAGCACGCAAGGGCGAGGCGATCCCTCGTGACGCCGCCAGCCGGCCGCAGATTTGTGCAGGGCTGAATCATGGTGGATACAGCGGCAAGACCCGCGGCGCCCCGTGTGACCACGTTCGACACCCTGGTCGACGAGTCGATCGTCGAGACACGGGACACGCGAACCCTGGTCCTGGATGCCGGCGCGCATCGGCAGCCGTGGCGTGCCGGCCAGTACGTGAGCATCGATCCGCATCAATTCGCCGGCCTGCAAAGCTTCGTCAACTATCTGGAGCACGCCAAGGGGCGCCGGGAGCCGCCGCGCGCCTACTCCATGAGCTCCGCGCCCCACGAGCCGCATCTCGCCATCACCATCAAGGAGGAGGTCTTCGAGCGCGGTGTGACCAAATATCCGCCGCTCATTTCCGGGTTCCTCGTCCATCACGTGCGTGCAGGCGATCGCTTGAGCGTGATCGGGTTCGCCGGTCCGTACGTGCTGCCGGAGGACATCGAGACCCGCACCAATCACGTGCTGCACCTCTGCGCCGGTTCCGGCAGCGTGCCGGATCTGTCGATCGTCAAGGATTCGCTGTCCCGGCATACCCGGCTTCGGCATACCTTCGTCTACTCCAACAAGACCTGGGACGATGTGATCTTCCGGGACCTGCTGACGCAGCTCGAGAGGGAGAGCGCGGGACGGCTCCGCGTGATTCACACGCTCACACGCGAAGCAGGATCGCTGCCTGGCGGAGCGGACGTGAGACGCGGCCGCGTCGACGCCGGGCTCCTGCGAACGGTCCTGGACGAGGACCCGGATTCGCTGGTGTATGCGTGCGGTCCGGCGATTACGGTATGGGAACGCCGGGCCTGCGCCGCGCAGGGTACGACGCCGCCGCCGCGATTCATCGAAGCGATGATGGTGCTCCTCGCGGAGGTTGGCGTGCCGCGGAAACGAATCACGGTGGAGTCCTACGGCTAGACACGATTCAGAGGCCCGCCGCCCGCAGTGCGGCGGAGATC
>JBOGIX010000154.1:0-7014 GCA_050744685.1 Vicinamibacterales bacterium
GCTTGTAGTTGTAGCCGTATTCGGCGAAGAAACCGTTGCGCGGCGTGATCAGGCGCCGCAGCCGGCCTTCTTCTGCGGCGGCGACAATTTTTTCGAGTTTCGAAGGCTCGTATGGCCGGAGGTCGGCCGCTTTCTCGGCGCGCTTCGCTGCAAGCAGCTCGGCGCGTGTGCCCTGGGCTTCCGCCGTTCCGCCGAGCGTCACGAGCACGATTGCGGCCATCGCCGCAACTGGGCGCATAGGCCAGAGACATTACTACAAGGCGCCGCCAAAGCGGCTCGCCCGTAGCGCGGCCGCTGGACGCCGCCCGCCGGCGCTTCCTACTCGATCCGCAGCGCGCTCAACGGATCGAGGCGGGTTGCGCGCCGTGCCGGCACGAGGCAGGCGCAGAGCGTCACCACGGCGAGCACAGCGAGGATGGTGCCGAAGGTGACCGGATCCTTGGTGGGAATCTGCACGACGAGGCTCTGTAACACTCCGCTCACGGGCCATGCGAGCGCGAGCCCGAAGGTCACGCCCAGCGCGAGCTGCCACAGCCCCTGCCGCAGGATCAGCCACGACACCTGGCCTGGCCGTGCGCCGAGCGCCATGCGGACGCCGATCTCGGGCGTGCGCTGCGCGACGGAGTAGGCGGTCACGGCGTAGATGCCGACCGCGGAGAGCGCGAGGGCAATCAGCGCGAAGATCGCGAACATGGATCCGAATACGCGATATGGCCACCGCATCTGCGCCAGGAACTCCTCCATCGACTGCACCTGGAAGACCGGTTGATCGGCGTCGACTGCCTGTACCGCCTCGCGCACGAGCGACGTCACCGAGGCGGCCTGCACGTGGCTTCGAGTCAGGATGTGCATGAACCCGGGCGCCTCCATCCGGTAGGGCAGATACATCACCGCGTCGGGCGTTGCGCTCTGCGGATCGCCCTGGCGGATCGTCGGGCTGAGGCCGACGATCGTCAGCCACGGGCCGGGCTTCGAGTCGCGTCCGCCGGCAAGCCGTATCCGTCGGCCCGCGGGTTCCTCGCCCGGGAAGAACTGCGCCGCGAATCGTTCGTTGACGATCACCACCTCCGAGCCGGCAGCCCCGTCGGTCGCGCGGAGGGCGCGTCCGCGGCGCATGGCCACGCCGAGCACGTCGAAGTACGACGGGCTCACCCTGACGACGCCCGCGCTCGGCGCCAGCTCCGGCCGTTCGGCAGGCCGCCCCTCGATTTCCAGTGTTCGGCGTTCCGCGCCGCCGAACGGGACCGCCGACGCGATCGCCGCCGACTCCATGCCGGGGATCGCAGCGAGACGGTCCATCAGCGTGTCGTAGAAGATGCGGCGCGCTTCCGCTGTCGCGTATTTCCGCTCGGGCAGCTGCATCCGCATGACGAGCGTGTGGCTGACGTCGGCGCCGAGCTCGAACGCGTAGAGTTTCAGGAAGCTGCGGATCATCAAACCGGCGCCGACGAGGAGCACCAGCGTCAGCGTGATTTCGGCGACGACCATCGCCGAGGTCAGGCGCCGCGTGCGTACGGCGCCCGAGGTGCCGCGGCCGCCCTCCTTGAGCGTCTCGTTGACGTTCGTCCTGGACACCTGGAGCGCCGGCGCGAGCCCGAAGACGATGCCGGTCGTCACGCAGATCGCCGCGAAGTAACCGAACACGATGGGATCGAACGTGAACTCGATCCAGTACGGCTTGCCGGTATCCGCCACGGCCGCATCGAAAAGGCGCACGCCGAGGAGCGCCAGCCCCAGGCCCAACAGGCCGCCGATGCACGACAGCAACACGCTTTCGACGAGCAGCTGGCGAACGACGCGCGCGCGGCTCGCGCCAAGCGCGAAGCGCACGGCGATCTCACGCGCTCTGGTGGCAGACTTGGCGAGGAGCAGGTTGGCCACGTTCGCGCAGGCAATGAGCAGCACGAACCCCACCGCGCCGAGCAGCGCCAGGAACACCACCCGAATCGGGCCGCCGTTGAAGCGCTCGTTGAACGTCATCACCTCGAACGCCATGCTCTTGTTCGTGTCGGGGTACTGCTGTTCGAGCTGACGGACGAGCGCCGTCGTCTCTGCTTCCGCCTGCGCGCGCGTTGCCTCCGGCGCGAGGCGCCCGAACAGGTTCAGGCTGCGCGCGTCTCGCCGCGTGAGGTCTTCGCCTTCCGCCGCGAGCGGACGCCAGAGCTCGGCGTTGTTCGGGAACCGCATGCCCTCGGGCATGACGCCGATCACCGTGCACGCGACGTCGTTGACCTTGATCACGCGCCCGACGATCGCCTCGTCTCCGCCGTAGCGCGATTGCCACACGCCGTACCCGAGAATCACGACCGGCGCGGCGTCGTTGCCGTCCTCGCCGGGCAGGAACACGCGGCCGCGCAGCGGCTCCTGGCCGAGCAGCGCGAACGTGTTGGCACTCACCGACACGCCGAGAATCCGCTCCGGGGGACGTCCCTGCTCCGTCACTGTGAAGTTGCCCGGCCGATAGGCACCGAGGTGCGCGAATGTTTTCGTCTGTCCTCGCAGATCCTGGAAATCGAGCCACGACACCCCGGATCGCCGGCTGGTCGCGTTGTTCCGCGCATTCAGGTGCAGGATCTGTTCGGGGTCGTGAAACGGCAGCCCGCGGATCAGCACGGCATTGACGATGGTGAAGACGGTCGCGTTCAACCCGATGCCGAGCCCGAGGGCGAGCAGGGCGACGAGGGTGAACCACCGATCCTTGACGAGCATCCGTAGGGCGTACGTTAAATCGGACATTGTCTGTTCTCGCGGGCGGCATCCTTGTGACCAGGGCATCTTGTGGCGATCTTCGTTTGTCCCCGCAACTGGAGGCTGCCCTCGGGTTATTACGTCCCGACAGGGAAATGGTTCACAGCCGTGGTACATTGGTCAGCCGGAGAGCACTGTCGTTTGAGCTGGCCCATACTTCCTCCCTCCTACGAACAACAGATCGGACATGCGCGGCGAATTGAGCTTGCGTCGGATCGGCGCATTCGTGTCCGCAACAAGATCCGCTACCGGCTGGCGCACTGGCCGATCTGGATCTGGGTGTTCTTCATTGCGCCGGGGCCGTTGACGTTCGATCTGTTCGAGCGCGGCTTCGATGCGCGCATGGCGCTCTGGCTGGGAGTGGTGCTGGCCGGGACCGGTCTCGCCGGGCTGCGCGGGCGCCTGCCCGGGGTCGAGCCCGCGCCCTACATCATTCGCTTTACCGAGGATCGCCCCAATCCGCTCTACCGCCGCGTGTGCTACACGCTCGCCTGGAGCGAGGTCATCGCCTTCGCGGTACTGAACGGCGCCGGCCTCGCCTATGCCGCCTACAGCGGCGAGTGGCGGCTGCGGCAGATGTACGACACTGCATATTTTCCGATCGTGATAACAGTCTGGATCCTCGGCGCGATCGGCTGGCTGCCCCGCGTCAAGGCTTCGACCCAGGGCGAGGGGCACGAGCGCCGCTTCTTCTACGGATCGGTGTGGGCCGTCTGCCTCGCCCAGCCGGTGCTCTGGTTGCTGTGGAAAGCGCTGCCGCACACGCGGAGTGCGGACGCCATCAAGCTGGCGGTCTTCGTGGCCATCCTGGCCTGGGTCGGCAATCTCGCCCGCCTCGGCCTGCTGCCCCGCACGCGCCCCATCCTTCCCGGGGAAGTCGCCGTCTCCGACTGAGCGTTTCTTGTCCTCGCGGGCGGCCTGTTGGCACCAGGGGGCCATCTTGCGGCGCTCTTCTTATCCTCGCGGGCGGCCTCTTGTTACCCTGGGGCCATCTTGCGGCGCTCTTCGCTGTTATTTTTTTTCCCCTCGGGGCAAGGCCCCGAACCGAACAGCGAACACCAACTAACGACTGAGGCTCTGTCGCACGAATGCCTCGATGTCCGCCGCAGGCCTCGCGCCGGCGGTTCGCCCGATCTCCCGTCCCTTGTCGAACACCGCCATCGTCGGAATCGAACGGATGCCGTAGCGATCGCCGAGCTCGGGCACGGCGTCCGTGTTGACTTTGACGATGACGTAGCGGCCGGCGTTCGAGGCCGCCACGCGCTCGAGCTCGGGCGCGACCATGCGGCACGGGCCGCACCACGGCGCCCAGAAGTCCACGACGATCGGCAGGGTCGACGCGGCCACGAGCGCATCGAAGGCCGCAGCGCTCGGCGCCTCGACCGGCTGCCCGGGAGCGGCCAGCAGCGACTTGCACCCGCCACACTTGGCTGCCTTCGCCCCGAACGGCACCCGGTTCTGCCGCCCGCACGTGTCGCACGTCACAATCACGCCGCGCTCATCCATGGTCAGGGACATGGAGGTAGTTTACTGGCTGCCGGTTCAGCGTTCATGGGTTCAGTGTTCAGGGTTCACCGGGTTGACCGGGTTCA
Organism: Vicinamibacterales bacterium; assembly: GCA_050744685.1. Taxonomy (GTDB): domain Bacteria; phylum Acidobacteriota; class Vicinamibacteria; order Vicinamibacterales; family 2-12-FULL-66-21; genus JACCXG01. The sequence continues at coordinate 4,341 of JBOGIX010000154.1, forward strand.
TGGTTCAGCGGTTCAGGGTTCTCGCGTCCGGTTTTCGGCGTCTGCCCCCCGGATGAGCGCAGAAGGCGAACCCCGAACGATGAACCGTGAACCCGGTGAACCCCGAACGATGCACCCCCTGAACCATGAACTCCGCAAGCGCGAAGTTGTGTCACGATTTCCCAGGTGTCCTCCTCCCGATCCTTGCGAATCCGCTTCACTGCCTTCCTCGCCGAACGCTACCCGTTCGCGCTCGGGGTTGCGCTCGATGCGCTCGGTACCGTAGTCGGGAACGAGGCTGCGGGCGAATCGATGATTGAACGCGCGCGGGCGGCGTTTCCCGGCGAGCTGCGGCGCCAGATGGCGGGGCTGGCGGGTTCGCATTCGGGCGAGTCACGACCGGGCGTGTCGGTCGAGCAGCGGACGCAGGAGGCGGTCGACGAGCTGATCGCGGGGTGCGATGGCTTTCTCCGGCGCGAGGCGTTGCGCGCCTCGCTCACCGCCGCGGAGCGGCGCGAGATCCTGCGCGGCATGGTGCTCACGCGCGCCACCGACACGCGGCTCAAGACGTTGTTCACCGGCGGCGAGGTGCGCTACGGCGCCGCATCCTTCCAGGGCAAGGGCTTTCGATCGCTCGGGCAGGAAGCGATCTACGCGGCGGTGATCCGCCTGCGGCGCGGCGCGCAGTTCAGGGCGGGCGACGAATGGCGCGGCGATGTCATCGCGCCGCTCATTCGCGATCTCGGCGCCATCCTCGCGATGCGCGCGGACGCCGCCGACGCCATGGTGCGTATGACGCTCTCCGCCCAGATGGCCAAAGCCGGTCCGCCGATGCACGGAAAGGATCTGCATCTCGGCGACTTCACCTCGGGCATCCTGCCACCGGCCGCCCCGCTCGGTACCGGCGCATTGACGATGGCGGGGATGGCGCTGGCGTTTGCGCGGGAGGGGAGCGGCCGCGTGGCGGTGACGTTCATCGGCGAAGGCGGCTCGTCGCTCGGCGAGTGGCACGAAGCGATCAACCTCTGCGCGGCGCGCAAGCTGCCGGCCGTGTTCTGCATCGAGAACAACCAGATGGCCCTCTCGACGCCGCTGCGCGACCAGTCCGCGGCGCGCGTGTTCGCGGACAAGGCGGCAGGGTACGGCATTCCGGGCGTGACCCTCGACGGCACCGACCCCGACGAGATTGCCGCGGCGTTCGCCTGGGCGGCCGAGCGCGCGCGCGGCGGCCAGGGGCCCGCTCTCCTGGAAGTGGTGGCCATGCGCATGTGCGGGCACGCGCACCACGACGACATGCTGTATCTGGGCAGGGACACGGCCGGCGGCTGGGACTATCCGGCGGTGGCCGCGCAGGGCTACGTCGATCGCGATCGCTGGGCGTTCTGGTCGGCGCGTGATCCCCTCACGCTGTATGCGCGGCGGCTCGAAGAGGAGCAGGTGATCGGAGCCGCCGACCTGGACGACTTCAAGCGCGAGGCAGAGGCGCTGGTCGAGGCGCAGGCCCGTGTCGTCATCGCCGCCGAGTGGCCAGCACAGGAAGATGCGGGGAAGGATGTCTTTGCCGGAGAATCGCCGCGGCGCCACGTCGAGGTGCTCGAGCCCGCGTACAGGGAGCGAATCGCGTTCGATCCGCCGCTGCCGGCGGTCGAGGCCGGCCCGGCGTTCGATCACGGCGGGACGTCGTTTCTCGAAGCGATCACGCTCGGCCTGCGCGACGTGCTCGGTGCCGACCCTCGCGCGTTCATCTTCGGCGAGGATGTCGGCGGCGCGTATGGCAACGCCTTCCTCCTGCTCCGTCCGCTGCTCGAGGAGTTCGGCGATCGGATCATCAACGCGCCGCTCGCGGAGGGCGGCGTGCTCGGCGCCTGCGTGGGCGCGGCGCTTGCCGGCCAGCGTCCGATCGGCGAGATGCAGTTCAACGACTTCGTCGCGACCGGGTTCAACCAACTGGTGAACAACGCGGCGAAGATCCGCTATCGCTGGGGCGGCTCGGTGCCGATGGTCGTCCGCATGCCCTGGGGCGGCCTCCGTCACGCCGGCCCGTATCACAGCCAGAACACCGAACCGTGGTTCTATCGCACGCCAGGGCTGAAGGTCGTCGTCCCGTCCACCCCGTTCGACGCCCGCGCGATGATCGCCGGCGCCGTGGCGGATCCGGATCCCGTGCTGTATTACGAGCACATCGCGCTCTATCGCGATCCGCGCGTCAAGCAGGTGCTCGGCGAGGCCGCGCCGCCCCCGCTGCTGCCGGGGACCGCCGCCTTGCGCCGGCCGGGATCCGACGTCGCGATCGTGTCGTACGGCGCCTACGTGCACGTCGCCATGCGCGTGGCGGAGCGCCTGGCCGGCGACGGCATCGAGGCCAGCGTGCTCGACCTGCGCACGCTGGCGCCGCTCGACCGCGACGCGGTGCTCGCGCTCGCGCGCCACTGCAGCCGGGTGCTCATCGTCCACGAAGATTCGCGGACGGGCGGGATCGGCGAAAGCCTTGCGGCGATCGTCCAGGAAGAGGCGTTCGAGTCGCTCGACGCTCCGGTGCGCATCCTGGGCGCGCTCGACACGCCGGTGCCGTACGCACCGCCGCTCGAAGACGTGTTTCTCGTGAGCCAGGACGAGATCCTGACGGCCGCGCGGAACCTGGTTCGGTTCTGATCCACGGATGACGATCAGGCGTCCCGGTCGAACTCACGTTCTG
>JBOGIX010000155.1:0-6154 GCA_050744685.1 Vicinamibacterales bacterium
CCTTCTCCTGTTGGTCTGTCAACGTGATCGCAGCGTGACAGTGTAAGACGGACGGCTCACACGGAGATTCATGATGCATCGTCGATTGGGGTTGGCAGCGGTGGCAGTGGCGTTGACGATCGGCGCCGGCTGGGCCATGGCGCAGGCGCCGGCGAAGCCCGGAACGAACGAGTTCACGCTCGTCGAGGTCGCATCGGTGTCCGACGCGATCGAGCAGCTGTACGGCGAGCGCGCCTACATGGCCCACGACATGCGCCCGCTGTCGCCGACGAAATTCGCCGGGCCGGCGGTGACGGTGCAGCTGAAGAAGGAAGAACACAAGGACGGCGCCGCCGCGTCGCAGGGCATGCTCGACGCGATCGACGTCGCGCCTGCCGGGTCCGTCTACGTAATGGTGCTGGAGGACGGCGCCGACTACGCCGGCATCGGCGGGCTGATGGCGACGGCGATGAAGTATCGCGGGTTTGCCGGCGCCGTCATCGACGGTTCGGTGCGTGATACCCCGCAGATTCGGAAGATTCAGTTTCCCGTGTTCAGCCGCGGCGTCGCGCCCTCGACCACCATCAACCACTACCGCGTGACCGGCGTCAACGTGCCGGTCGTGTGCGCCGGCGTGCGTGTGAGTCCCGGTGATATCGTGACGGCGGACGAAGACGGCGTGGTGGTGGTCCCGGTGGCCCGCGCCGCCGAGGTGCTGAAGAAAGCACAGGAGCTCGACGACACCGAGCACCGCATGTATCCGTTCATCGAGAAGTTCCGGTCCATCAAGGAAGCGGTCAAGCAGTTCGGGAGGATCTAGTCATGAAACACGCCTTCCTCACCGTCTCGTACTCGGGGCAGTTCTACGACGGTCCCGCCCTGCCCATCGTCGAGCAGATCCGCAAGGCGCGCCAGCTTGGTTTCGAGGGCGTGTCGATCGAGGCGAAGCGGCCGATCGGGTCACCGCTCGACCTGACGAAGCGCGACCGCCAGGAGATCAAGGCGGCGGCAGTCGGCGAGGGCATCGCGATCTGCGCGATCGAGAGCATGTCCAACTTCGCCAGCCCGCTGATGGAAGAGCGCGAGAACAACCTGGCGATGATGCGCCTGGTGATCGATCTGGCGACCGACCTCGACGTGCAGATCGTCAAGGTGTTCGCCGCCTGGCCCGGCGTGGTGAACGACGAGGACGACACGGCGTTCTACGGCGACTACGACCACGGGAGCTATTACCGGCAGCTGTACCCGCGCGATCTGCGGCGCTGGCGCCGCGCCGTCGAGGGGCTGCGCGAGACGGCGGATCGGGCGGCCGACGGCGGCGTGACGCTCGCCCTGCAGAACCATGCGCCGGTGCTCAGGCCGGGGTACGAAGACACGCTCGCGATGATGCGCGACGTCGATCGCCCGAACATCGGCCTGTGCCTGGACGTGCCGCTCTTCGAGGAGCGCCAGTCGGACGACTACATCCGCGAGGCGGTGCAGGCCTGCGGCGAGCACATCCTGCTCTCGCACTACGGCGCGTGGAACTTCCGGCAGTCGGCCGACGGCCGCGTCTCGCAGGGCCCATCACCTTCCTTCGGCGGCGAGATCAACTACACCCGTTTCCTGCTGGAGCTCCAGCAGATCGGCTACGACGGCTACGTCGTGTCCGAGTACTGCCTGCCCTGCATCAGGGACCATCGGCTCGCCGGTCTCGACGCGATCGATGCTGCGAACACGATGGCGCTCGCGTACATGAAGAGCCTGGAGCCCGCGCCGGAAACGGCACCTTTATCGGTCAAGTAGCCCAGCCGGATCGTTGTCTCTACGGATGCCCCGGTGTAGTATCCCGACGTTGCCGGGCCTGGAGGATGGGCCCGGCGCGCCACATCCAAGGAGAGGCGATGCACCTGTTGCGTGTGCGATGTCGCGGCCGGCGTCTGCCAGGCCGTCTGCTAGTGCTCCTGCTCATCGCGCTGCCTGCGCTGGCGCAGGCCCAGGACTTCCGCGGCGCCGTCAGCGGCCGCGTGATCGACGAATCGGGCGGCGTACTGCCGGGCGTCACTGTTACGGTCACCAACAAGAATACGAACGTCTCCAGCACAACGGTCACCAACGACACCGGCACCTACTCGCTCCTCTACCTGACACCCGGGCCCTATTCGGTGACGGCCGAGCTCCAGGGTTTCAAGAAGATGATGCGGGACACCGTGGACGTGCGCCTCGGCGATCGCCTTGAAGTCGATTTCAAGATGGAGGTGGGCCGCCTCGAGGAGTCGGTCACCGTCTCGGCGGACACGCCGCTGCTCGAGACCCGCACCGGATCGGCGGGGCAGGTGATCGACGAGAAGCAGATCGCGCTGATGCCGCTGTCGGACGGCAATCCGTTCGTGCTCTCGCGCCTGGCGCCTGGTGTCGCCTACCACGGCGACCTGAAGTTCTCGCGGCCGTTCGACAACGGCGGCACTTCGGATTTCACCGCCGACGGTGGTCCTGGCCGCAACGAGTTCACGCTGGACGGATCGCCCAACATGGCCAACGGGCGCCGCGTGGCATTCGTGCCGCCGGCAGGCGCGGTGCAGGAGTTCAAGGTAGAAACCGCGACCTTCGACGCGCAGCAGGGGCATACGGCCGGCGCCACGGTGAACGTCACGCTGAAGAGCGGTACCAACCGCATTCGCGGCGACGGCTACTACCACTACCGCGACGAGGCGCTGTCGGGCAACGACTTCTTCCTCGAGCGCGCCGGCCGCCCCAAGGACACGCTCGAGTACAAACGCTATGGGCTGAACGTCGGCGGTCCCGCCTGGTTCGGCGACCTCTACGACGGCCGCGACAAGACGTTCTTCTTCACCGCCTTCGAGTGGCTGTACGACCAGTTCCCCGAGCCGGGACAGTTCACGGTGCCGACCGAGGCCCAGAGGAACGGCGACTTCTCCGCGCTCCTCTCGCAAGGCATCCGCATCTACGATCCGCTCACCGCGGTGCGGCGCGCAGACGGCCGCATCGAGCGGCAGCCGTTCCCGGGCAACGTCATTCCGCAGGACCGCATCAGCCCGATCGCCCGGGAGATCCTGAAGTACTATCCGCTGCCCAACCAGCCGGGCACGGCGACTGGCCAGAACAACTTCATCACCTCCAATCCGCGCGGCGACGACTTCTACTCGATGAACTACCGCGTCGATCACGTGCTGACCGACAAGCAGCGCTTCTTCGTCCGCTACTCGCGCAACAACCGGCAGGAGAACCGCGGCAACTGGACGGGCGAGGTGAACGGCGTCCGCCCCACCGGCAACTTCCTGTTTCGCATCAACGACGCGCTGAACGTGGACCACGTCTGGAACATGTCGCCCTCATCGCTGCTCAACGTGCGCGCCAGCTGGTCGCGGTTCCAGGAGCCGAGCATCCGGCAGCACCAGGGCCTGTTCGATCCGGCCAGCCTCGGGTTCCCGTCTGCCGCCACGCAGTTCTTCGGCAGCAACCACTACTTCCCCCGCATCGAGATGGACCAGGCGCAGTCGTTCAGCGACCTGGGAGACACGTTTGCCGGTGGCACCTACGCGTCGATCTATTCCGTCCAGCCGACGTGGACGTTGATCCGGTCGAACCACAGCATCCGCTCCGGGGCCGACCTGCGCGCCTATCGTGAGGAAAGCTTCCCCAGCGTGCACTCCGCCGGGCGCTACGACTTCGCGCGCGGCAGCGTGCTCACCAAGCAGCTCGACAACTCGTCCGCCGCCGCGACGGGGCAGGATCTCGCGGCGCTCCTCCTGGGATATCCGAGCGGCGGCACGATCGACCGCAGCGCGAACCGCTTCAACCAGGTGATCTACGGCGGCCTGTTCGTCCAGGACGACTGGAAGGTCAACAACAAGCTGACGCTGAACCTCGGGCTGCGCTGGGAGTACGAAGGGGCGCCGACCGAGCGGATGAACCGCAACACGCGCGGCTTCGATCCCGATGCCACCCTCGCGATCACCGCCGCGGCGCAGGCGGCCTACGCGCGCAACCCGATTCCCCAGCGTTCGATCAGCGACTTCCTCGTACGCGGCGGGCTCATGTTCGCCAGCGACGACAACCGGGGCACCTACAACCCCGACATGAATAACTTCCAGCCGCGGCTCGGCTTCGCCTACCAGATCAACGAGCAGACCGTCTTCCGCGGCGGCTGGGCGATCTACTCGGTGCCCGCGCTCTTCGACATCAGCGGCATCTATCAGCCCGGCTTCTCGCAATCCACCAGCATCGTCCCCTCGCTCGACACGGGGCTGACCATCCGCGCCACGCTCGCCAATCCCTTCCCCGACGGCGTCCAGGAGCCCCCGGGCGCGGGCAACGGGCCGAACACGTTCCTCGGCCGCGACATCGGCCGCTTCAACGACGTGCTCGACTACGTCAGCGGCCAGTCGATGCGCTGGTCGCTGGCCCTGCAGCGCGAGCTGCCCGGGCAGTGGGTGGTCGAAGGGGCCTACGTCGCGAGCCGCAGCTACGATCTGAGCTCTGACTTCAACCGGAACCCGGTCCCGCGCGAGTTCCTCTCCACCAGCAGCATCCGCGACACCGCGACGATCAATTTCCTGACGGCGAACGTGGCCAATCCGTTCGCCGGGCTCCTGCCCGGCGAGGGCATGAACGGCAACACCGTGCAGCGCCAGCAGCTGCTCCGGCAGTTCCCGCACTTCCAGGACATCGACGTCCGCCGCTATGAGGGGTCGAGCCGCTTCGACTCGGCCCAGTTCCGCATCACCAAGCGATTCAGCGGCGGTTATCAGTTCGACACCGCCTACACCTGGTCCGACTTCAAGGAAAAGGGCTCGCGCCTGAACGAAACCGACCCCGATTTCGAGGAGCGCTACAGCGACACCCACCTGCGCCATCGCCTGGTGTTCAACGGCATCTGGGAGCTGCCATTCGGCCAGGGCCGCCGCTTCGCCAGCAACGTGAACCCGGTGCTCAACGCCATCATCGGCAACTGGAGCGTCTCCGCAATCTGGAACTGGCAGACGGGACGTCCCAACTTGACGATGGGCAACGTGTATTACGACGGGGACATTACGAGGCTGAAGACGGAGTACACCGACGATCCGGACGCGCCCGTGTTCGACACGAGCGGCTTCTACTTCCACGACGCGGCGGTCCAGACCAACGGCCAGGACGACCCCGCGAAGCAGCGCGCCGACCAGCGCATCCGCCTCTCGAACAACATTCGCACGAGCCCGTCACGCTGGGACGGGCTGAGGGGGCCGCGCTACACCAACTGGGACATGTCGTTCGTGAAGGGCTTCGAGATGGGCCGCGTCCGCGCCCAGATCCACCTCGAGCTGTACAACGCCTTCAACGACGTGTTCTACAACAACCCGAACCTCGATCCGACGAGCGCGAACTTCGGCCGGGTATCGAGCCAGAACAACCTGCCGAGGAACATTCAGATCGGGACCAAGATCTTGTTCTGAGGGTGGAGGCGTTCGAGAAAAGAAAAAAGATCTACAGGAGCAGGGGAGGAAGGGAGTTCAGGGGAGTTTCTTTTATTGAGCTCACCTGACCTCCCTTGCTCTGCTGCTCCTGTAGATCTTTCGAGCGAAGGTCAAAGCGACTGGTAGCTGCGAAAGAGCGCCCGATAGTACTTGAGCACCCGAACGGGATCCGCCGATTCCGGAATCTCCGCGAAGCAGTAGCCGTCGAACTTCATCGCGGCCAGCGACGTGATCAGCTGACGGAAGGGATACTCCTCGAGAAACAGGTCGCGCATGTGGACCTGGCCGATCTGGTTCTTCACGAGGTTGAACGCCGGTTCGAACCCGCCGTCGAGGAGATCAGTCTGGTTCGAGTTCCAGCAGACGCGGACGGCCGGATGATTGCCCGCGTGATCCATGATCTTGCGGATCCGCGGCAGGCGGGACGTTTCGGCGCCGTGGACCTCGAGCTGAATCTTCACGCCGTTCTGCTCCGCGGCCACGCCACATTCGCGGAGCGCCTTGCCGATCTGCTCGAGCGTCTGCTCCTCCGGCACGCCCTTGGGCATCCCGTTGGGCCTCACCTTCACGCTCGGTGAACCGAGGTCGCGGGCGAGCTCGGTCCAGGCCTTCGTCTCGTCGATGTTCTTGCGCAGCACGGCGGCATCGGGAGAGTGATACTCGCACGTCGTGCCGAGCCCGCCAATTTTGACGGGCGAGTCGTCGAACCGCTTCTTCACTTC
>JBOGIX010000156.1:0-8563 GCA_050744685.1 Vicinamibacterales bacterium
GCTGTACGATGTCGGCGTTGCCGGGCTGCACCGTCTGCTCCGCGAACACTCGCGCCTCCACGAGGCACGTGTGGTCATCGTGGTGGCCGGAATGGAAGGCGCGTTACCCAGCGTCGTCGCGGGCCTGGTGGGCGTCCCGGTGATCGCCGTGCCGACCAGCGTGGGCTACGGCGCCAGCTTCGGCGGCATCGCGGCGCTGCTCGGCATGTTGAACAGCTGCGCGAGCGGCGTGTCGGTCGTGAACATCGACAACGGTTTCGGGGCTGCCGCGATAGCCAGCTCGATCAATCATCTCTGAGAGCCTGAGACTCGATCAATCATCTCTGAGAGCCTGAGAATAGATGTGTGGCTTCCGGCTTCCGCCTTCGCGCGAAGCGCTTCGGCGGACCGCCATAGCCTTGGCGAAGGCTGGTCAGCCGGAAGAATTCCCGCCGATCTTCCGCCTGAAGGCGGAAGCCACACGGTTGGCGCCGACGATCGATCCGCATGCCCCCGAGCGCTCGACTTCTCCGGCATCGCAGCCGCGTTTTGCGGCGGGCTGTTTGCGACGGGCTTGACACCCCGCGCTCCGGCTCACATATTTCACGGCAACGTTGTTGGCGCCCCGCACCTGATCTATAGTTAACGATTGCCCTTGCCGCCGGGGTCCCCGCGCGGGTTCCGCGTCGGGTAGCCGGCAAGGGCGCGCTGCCCGGGACAGTCACACCTTTCACTCAACTGATGCACGCTGGCGCCCTGAGGGCCCTTGAATTCGGCCGCATTGTCGAGGTGATCCGCGGGTTCGCGCAGACACCGGCGGGCGACATGCGGCTGGCGTCGCTGCATCCGGCGCACGCGCCGGCCGAGGTCCGCGCGGCGCTCGCGGCCACGGTCGAAACCGTACGGTTCCTCGATGCCGGCGTCATCGGGTTCGAGGCGCCAGCCGAGTTCGATGTCATTCTCGACGGCCTGCTCGTTGAAGGGCGTCCGCTCGAGCCGCCGCAACTTCTCGCGCTTGGCCAGTTCCTCGCGTCGGTGGACGCGACGTGCAGCGCGATCCGGCGCGCTCGCGGGTCGCTGCCGATTCTCGCGGCGATCGCGAATCGCGCGGCGGCATTCGTGGAGGAAGTCGCCGATATTCGCCGCAAGATCGATGCATCGGGGGAAGTCGTGGACGATGCCTCGCCGGAGCTGCGGCGCCTTCGCGATCGCCTGCGGGGGCAACGCGCGCGCCTTCGCGGCACGCTCGAATCCTACCTGCGCGGGAAAGACTCCGCGAAGTACCTGCAGCAGCAGATCGTGACGGACCGGCACGGGCGCTACGTGCTCGTCGTCCGGGCGGAGCATCGCGCGTCGATTCCAGGCATCGTTCACGGCAGCTCGGGAAGCGGCGCGAGCCTCTACCTCGAGCCGCTGAGCACGGTCGAGATCAACATAGAGATCGTCGAGCTCGATCAGCAGGAAGCGGAGGAGGTGCATCGGATTCTGCTGGCGCTGACCGATCGCTTCCGCCTCCGCGCCGAGGATCTCGAGCGCACCGTCGATGCCGCCACCGAGCTGGACGTCCTCAACGCGCGCGCGCAGTTCTCGATCCTGGTGCGAGGGATCGCGCCGGCGATCTCGTCCGAGTCCCGCCTGGAGCTCCGCGGCGCGCGTCATCCGCTGCTGATTCCGGCCGTCAGACGGCGCGCGAGGAGCGCAGCCGCGCCCGAGGAGGCCGCGGCACACGATGATGATGAACGATCGAGCCCCGAGCCCCGAACCCCGAACTCCGAGTACCGAGCCCCGAAATCCGAGTACCGAGGCCCGAGCCCCGATCGCGATCCAATACCCGTTGACATCCTCCTGCTCCCCCCGGTTCGCGTGCTGGTCGTCACTGGCCCGAACACCGGCGGGAAGACCGTGGCGCTCAAGACGGCGGGGCTGCTGCCGCTCCTCGCGCAGTCCGGCCTGCTGATTCCCGTCGAGGAGGGCTCGGCGATTCCGGTATTCCGGTCGGTGTTCGCCGACATTGGCGACGAACAGTCGATCGCCAACAGCCTCAGCACCTTCTCGGGCCACATCGCCAACATCGTGGCCATGGACGCGGCCCTGGAGCTGCCGGCGCTGGTGCTTCTCGACGAAGCCGGCGCCGGAACGGATCCGATTGAAGGCGGCGCCCTGGCGATGTCGATCATCGAGCAGTTCCGCCTGCGGAATGCGATGGTGATCGCCACGACCCACTACGAGGCGCTCAAGACCTACGCCTCGACCACGGAAGGGGCGACCCCGGCGGGGTTCGGCTTCGATCCAACGACGTTCGCGCCGACGTATCGGCTGAATTACGGCGCGCCGGGAAGCAGCCTGGCGTTCGAGATTGCCAGCCGGCTCGGCCTGCCGCCTGCGATCATCGAGCGGGCGCGGGCGCATCGCAGCGAGCGCGAGTCGCAGCTCGCCGATCATCTCGCGCGCGTCGAACGCGAGATGCAGGCGCTCGAACAGGATCGGCGGGCCGCGGGCCGCGACCGCCAGTCGCTCGGCGACATGGCATCGAGGCTGCAGGCGCGCGAGCACGATCTCAAGAACCGCGAAGATATGCTCCGCCGGCGGATGGATCAAAAGATCGAAGAGCGGCTGCGCGAGGCGCGCCGCGAGATCGACGCGGTGGTAGGCCGCCTCAAGGCGCGGACCGAAACGCTCGCCGCCCAGGCCGAACGCTCGGCCAGGCTGATCCCGACCGGGGAAACCGGCGGCGTACGCGCCGACGCGCGCGCGGCGATCGACGCCATCGAGGATCGCCTTCGTCGCAGCGGGGCGCCAGCCACGGCGGCCGCCGCCGATGCGCCTCCCGCGCCGGCGCGTCCCCCCGCCGTTGGCGATCGTGTGCTCGTCGGCGGGCTGAAGGTCGAAGGCACGGTGAAATCTCTCGGCGATCGGGACGCCGAGGTCGACGTCCGGGGCAAGCGGCTGCGCGCGCGCGTCGACGAGCTGCGCGTCGTCGCGCCGGCGGCCTCCGCGGGCGCCAGGCCGGTGCACGTCACGATCGACGTCCAGCCGCGTGAAGGCTCGCTGACCGAGCTCAATCTGATCGGCTGCAACGTCGACGAGGCGCTCACCCGCGCGGAGAAGTTCCTGGACGATGCGGTGCTCGCCGAGCAGCGGAGCGTGCGCGTGATTCACGGATACGGGACCGGGCAGCTGCGCCGCGCCATCGCCGACTGGCTGCAGACGCACCCCTTCGTCGATCGCTTCGGGCCGGCCAAGTCCGATCAGGGCGGCGGCGGCGTCACCGTCGTCGAGTTGAAGGAGTAGGGTCTGGGTCTTTTTCCTGTCTCGTTCATCGACGACCTGAAATCGCACGCGGATATCGTGCAGGTCGTGCAGGAGCGCGTCCCGCTGCGCCGGAGCGGCACGACGTGGAAGGGCCTGTGTCCGTTCCATGGCGAGAAAACCCCGTCGTTCCACGTGTACGATAAGGGGTTCTTCAAGTGCTACGGATGCGGCGTCGGCGGAGACGTGATCAAGTTCATCGAGCTGTTCGACAAGGTGGCCTTTCCCGAAGCGGTGCGCCAGCTGGCCGCGCGCGCCGGGCTGCAGGTGCCCGAAGCGGAGGACTCGAAGCAGGATGTCGAGAACCAGCGGGAGCGCGAGTCGCTGCTCAAGGCCCACGAAGTGGCGGCCGCCTGGTTCACCGAGCAGTTGAATGCGTCCGTCGGATCGGCGGCACGCCGCCTGCTCCAGGACCGCGGCGTCGACGCCGAGGCGGTTCGCGCCCTGGGGCTGGGATATGCCCCGGCCGTGCGGAGCGGGCTCACTGAAAGGCTGCGAAAGGAGGGATTTCCTCCTGCGTTGCTGACAAAAAGCGGCCTGATCGTGCCGCGCGACGATGGCAGCCTGATCGACCGGTTCAGGAACCGGCTGATGATTCCGATCTGCCGGGACAACGGCGCCATCATCGCGTTCGGCGGCCGGGCCATGGAATCGGGCCAGCAGCCCAAGTACCTGAATTCCCCCGAGACGCCGATTTATGTCAAGGGACGGACGCTGTACGGTCTTCACCTGAGCAAGCAGGCGATCTCCCGTTCCAGATATGCCGTGATGGTCGAGGGCTATTTCGATTTCGCGCAGGCGTATCAGGCGGGCGTGCAGAACGTGGTGGCCTCGTCCGGCACGGCGCTCACGCCGGCGCAGGCGCGCCTCTTGAAACGTTTCGCGTCGAAGGTCGTCCTCAGCTTTGACCCGGACGCCGCGGGGCAGGGGGCCGCCGCGAAGTCGTCCGAGCTTCTCGTGGCGGAAGGGTTCCAGGTGAACGTGGCCATGATGCCGGCGGGGGAAGATCCCGATACCTACATCCGCAGGCAGGGTGGGGCCGCATATCAGGAACTACTGCGCCAGTCCCGCCAGTACCTGGACTACTTGCTCGAGCGTGCGGCAGCAGGGTTCGACTTTCGCAAAGACGATGACCGGCGGGAATTCCTGGGGCAGATGCTGACCGTGGCGGCGAGGATTCCGGATGCCGCGGCCCGTGACCAGTTTGCAGACAGGCTGGCGCACCGCGCGCGAATTACTGAAGAGGTAGTCCGTGCCGAGATTCGAAAGGCTGCCGTCCAGCGGGAGACGGTCGTCGAACGGCGTCACGTGCCGTCGCTCGGACAGGTAAAAACCTTCGAACGAGGCCTGATTTGGGCGCTTGTCCGCGAGCCTGCTTCCGGTTTCGAGGCCCTTGCGGAGCTCGAAAGCACGGACCTGTCGGGGCTGGCAACCGGTCCGATTCTCGAACAGGCGCGATCTCTGCAGGGATGGCCGATTGAAGGTTTACCGCAGGCCCTGCTGGAGCGTCTAAGTACACAGGAAGTCGGGTTGGTGACCGAAATCACCGCCCAGCCGGTCCCGCCGGTCCTGGTTGCCGCCCATTGTGTGGCGGAGCTGCGGCGCCTTCAACTGGCCCGCGAGCGGGCGGATGTTCAGCGCCAGATGGACCGCCTCCTCGAGCAGGGCATCCCGAGCAGCGACGACCGGATCAACGTGCTGGGCATGCGGCAGCTGGCACTCAAACAGCAGATAGAAGCGTTATCGCAGGCGGATCTCGCGAAGCCACGGGGTCAAACCCCGTCGTTGTGACACCTGGGGTCTGACCCCAACCAGGCAGGGGCCCGAGCAGTGAAGAAGAATCAGCGTCTGGAGGACATGCCGTTGTCGATCGAAGAAAAATACGATGAGGTGAGGCAACTCATCTCCATCGGCAAAGAGAAGGGCTACCTGCTTTACGACGAGGTGAACGAGCTCCTTCCCGCCGACATCACCTCGTCGGACGAGCTCGACGATCTGTTCAGCACCTTCGGCAGTGCGGGCATCGAGGTCGTCGACTCGGAAAAAGCGTACCGCGACGACAAGCTGCTCGATCGCACGGGCGAAGGGGCTGAAGAGCTCGAGCTGGATCTGACGCCGGGCGCCCTGGACAAGACGAACGATCCCGTCCGGATGTACCTCCGCGAGATGGGCACGGTCCCGCTCCTCACCCGCGAAGGGGAGGTCGAGATCGCCAAGCGCATCGAGCGCGGCAAGCTCGCCGTGATCAAGTCGATCTCGCGCACGCCCACCGTCGCCCACGCCATCATGACGATGGGCGATCAACTGAAGAACGACGAGCGGAGCGTCCGTGAGCTGGTGATCTTCCAGGACGAGGAGATCACCGACGACAAGATCGAAGAGCGGAAGCGCCAGGTCCTGCGCCAGATCGACGCCGTTCGCAAGGCGTTCCAGGCCGTCGAGAAGGCCAAGGAAAAGCTCGAGAAGACCAACAAGGGCACGACCACCCGCGAAAAGAAAAAGTATCGCCGCGCCCGGTGGGAAGCGCTGCGCGCCCGCGTCGAGCTCTCGCAGCTGCTGCGCAAGATCGAGTTCACCGAGACGGTCAAGCGGCGCCTGATCGATCAGTTGAAGGACGCCGTCGAAGGCGTGATGCGGCTGAAGCGCGAGGTCGATCACATCGAGCGCCAGCTGAATCCGAAGAACAAGAAGGTCCGGATCAAGGAAGAAGACAAGAAGAACCTCCTGAAGCGCCAGAAGGAGGTCAAGGTCCACATGAAGTCGGCCGCCGAGGAGCTCGAGGAGACGCCCGACCGGCTGATGCGCACGCTGGAGACGATCTCCCGCGGCGAGATCCAGGCCGAGCAGGCGAAGAAGGAGCTGGTCGAAGCGAACCTCCGCCTGGTGGTCTCGATCGCCAAGAAGTACACGAACCGCGGCCTGCAGTTCCTCGATCTGATTCAGGAAGGCAACATCGGCCTGATGAAGGCGGTCGACAAGTTCGAGTACCGCCGCGGCTACAAGTTCTCGACCTACGCCACGTGGTGGATCCGGCAGGCGATCACGCGCGCCATCGCCGACCAGGCCCGCACGATCCGCATCCCGGTGCACATGATCGAGACGATCAACAAGCTGATTCGCACCTCGCGCGCGCTGGTGCAGGAGCTTGGCCGCGAACCGACGTCGGAAGAGATCGCCAAACGGATGGACATTCCCGTGTCGAAGGTCCGCAAGGTGCTCAAGATCGCGCAGGAGCCGATCTCGCTGGAAACGCCGATCGGCGAGGAGGAAGATTCGCACCTCGGCGACTTCATCGAGGATCGCCAGGTCGTCTCTCCCTCGGACGCGGTGATCAACCTGAACCTGAAGGAGCAGACCGAATCGGTGCTGAAAACGCTGACGCCGCGCGAAGAAAAGGTCATCAAGATGCGGTTCGGCGTGGGCGACGGCAGCGAGCACACGCTCGAGGAGGTCGGCCAGAACTTTGCCGTCACACGCGAGCGGATCCGTCAGATCGAGGCGAAGGCGCTGCGCAAGCTGCGCCACCCGTCGCGCAGCCGCAAGTTGCGGGCGTTTCTCGAAGGGCGGACGTAGTCTGCTACACTCCCCTTGCGGGCCCATAGCTCAGCGGTTAGAGCATCCGGCTCATAATCGGTTGGTCCCAGGTTCGAATCCTGGTGGGCCCATCCTTCGCTCATGGCTGCACGCGAAGGATGCCCGCCGTAGCCTTGGCGAAGGCGGGCCAGCCGCTGCGGACCATGAGCTACGGCTGGCAGGCCACGAGGCTCGCGCTTGCACGCGCGCGAGCTACGGCGGGCAAGCCCACGCGAAGATGGCCAGTCGTGCGGACTCGAGCTGCGTTGGAACGCCGGAACTGGCGCTGAACCCGGAACGTGAACCCCGAACCCTGAACCGCTGAACCCTGACCTTGAACCGCGATCTTCAGCTGCTAATCCACCTCCAGGAATTGGATTCGAGCGCCGAGCAACATCGCCGGCGCGTCACCGACATCCCCATTCTCGAAGCAGCGCTCGATGCTCGTCTCGCGGAGCGGACTGCGGCGGTCGACGCGGTCAAGGCGCGAATCGCCGCGTCGCAGGCGGCGCGCCGGGAGATCGAGAAGGACCTTGCGGCGGTGCAGGGACGGCTCAGCAAGTTCAAGAACCAGTTGATGGAAGTGAAGACGAACAAGGAATACCAGGCGATGCAGAAGGAGATGAGCGTCGCCGAGCAGGAGATCAGCGAGCAGGAAACGAAGATGCTCGAGCGCATGGAGGAAGCCGACGTGCTGGCGCTCGAGCTGAAGGCTGCGGAATCAGCGCTGAAATCGGAGGAGGCCGACATCGCGAGCGCGCGGCAGAAGCTCGACGCCGAGCGCGGCCAGGTAGACGAGGCGGTAACGCGCACCGCGGAGGAGCGCGCGCGCGTCGCGGCCCAGGTCTCTCAAGAGGCGCTGGCCCTCTTCGAGCGCATCGCCCACGGGCGCAAGGGGCAGGCGATGGCCGAAGCGCGCGACGGGCTGTGCACGGTCTGTCACGTCCGCCTGCGGCCGCAGGTCTTCAACGAGGCGCGGCGCAACGAGCAGCTGATTCAGTGCGACAGCTGCACCCGCATCCTGTATTTCGTGCCCGCCCAGGCCCCGGCCGCCTCTCAGCCGTCCTGATCCCATTCCCCGCGCAATGCGCCGATCGTAACAGCAGCACCCCGCCCGCGAGGACCATGATGCCCGTTGCCCCGAAGCCTCCTGCAGCACCCCGGTTCGTCCGCGCGTACATCGATGGCGGCGCGCGCGGCAATCCGGGCCCCGCCGGCTACGGTGTGCGCATCGAGGCCGCCGACGGCCGCCTGCTCGACGAGTTGTACGGCGGCCTCGGCATCGCCACCAACAACGTCGCCGAATACAACGGCCTGCTCGCCGCCCTGCAGTGGGCCGTCGATCACGGCCACCGGGAAGTCCAGATTCGCGCCGACTCCGAGCTCCTCGTCAAGCAGATGCGCGGGGAGTATCGGATCAAGAACCCCGGCCTTCAGCCGCTCGCCGCCCGGGCCCGGCTCCTCGCCGCCCGCCTGGACGATGTGACGTTCCAGCACGTACGACGCGAACTCAACAAGGAGGCCGATCGGCTGTCGAACCTGGGGATGGACGAGGCGGAGGCGCTCGAAAAGGCCAAAGCCGTCGCGGCCAGGCCAGTTGCGAAGGGTCAGGCGGGGCTGTTTTAGTCCTCGCGCGCCGCCTCTCGCGGCCAGTTTCCAGTTGCCAGTCTCCAGTTTCCCGTGATCGTTTACTGGTTACCAG
>JBOGIX010000157.1:0-2233 GCA_050744685.1 Vicinamibacterales bacterium
CCTCGAGGCCGGCCACCGCGGGCAGCGGCTCCTGATTCCCCACCGGCGGCTGCGGCTCGGCACCCTGCGCGGGCGGCTGTTGCTCGGCACCCTGCGCGGGCGGCTGCTGTTCGGCGCCCTGCGCGGGGGGCTGCTGTTCGGCACCCTGCGCCGGCGGGAGCTGCGGCACGGGCGCGGGGTTCTGTGCCTGCGGACCGCTCGCAGTCGGGTCTGATGCTCCCGGGCCGCCGCCGAGCGTCTGGCCCGATTCGCCGCCGGCCTTGGTGATCTGTTCGCGGGCGATGTCGGCGAGTGGCAGCGCTTCGGCTTCGATCACGCGAAGCGACGACTTACTCCGCAACTGGCTGCGCAGCAGGCGCACCGTTTCCATGTTCGCGTCCACATCGTCTGTGCCGCCGCCGATGAAGCCGGCGACGAGCACGCGCGTGAACGCCGTGACGTCCATCTTGGGCTGGATGGGCGTTTCGATCGGGATCTCGTAGAAACTGGTGCAGCCTGCGGCCGCCAGCAGTACGAGACTAGCGAGCGCCGCGACGCTTCTGGGTCCGATCATTGATTTCTTTGAACAGATCGTAGTTCTGCTGGATCAGCATGTTCTTCGGATCCAGCTTGATCGCCGTTTCGTACGCCTTCCTCGCCTCGTCGAACCGCCCTGCCTGCTCGTAAGCGATGGCGAGGTTGTTCCAGGCTTCTGCGTACGTGGCGTCGAGCTCCACGGCGCGTTCCCAGCGGTAGAGCGCTTCGCGCCACAGCCCGTTCTGCGCGACCTTGATGCCGAACTCGACCTGCTCCTTCGCGGCCGAACGATCCTCGGCCGCGGCTGCAGACGCCGCAAAGAGCAGGGTGAATGCGATCGACGCTACGCGCCGGGACATGGGTGGTTCATCCACTATAACGATGCCCCGGAACCACCGCAAGCGGATTCCGGGGCGAGTAAAAGAAATGCTCGAGCAATGCACGTACCACTCCCCGTCTCTGCGCGTGGCTCGCACTTTCCGGAGAAACGGCAGCCATTCGGGGTAAATGGCCGACGCGATGCGTAAGGGAAGCCGTTGCCCCGCTGACACCAGTCACCTATAATGAAGACATTGGGTCGGGCCGCCTGCTCACTGAGCGGTGGCGCCGGCCCTTCGTGTTTTCGGGCGGCGGCGTCTCGCGAGAGGACTGCCATGGACCTTCAGACCGCCGTCGCCGTGTCGATGCTGCCTGCCGCGCGCGTACGGGTAGCCGAAGCGTTCAAGGAGCTGCGCCACGCCAGCGGAACAGGGTGGGCCTTCCTGGAGTTGATCTGGGGTGTCGCCGGCCGCGGCGAGCCGCTTGGGCCCGGCGGGCTGGCGTCGATTGTCACCGCAGCGGACGTCGCGCTCTGCCGCGCAAAGGACCTCGGCATCGTGCCGATTGCGTCGTTCGATCCCCGGTACCCTCAGCTGCTGGCCTGCACCGCGGATCCGCCCCCGGTGCTCTGGACGCGCGGCAACGTCCAGGTCTTTGCGAGGCCGGGCGTCGCCGTGATCGGATCGAGAGCGGCCACGCCGTATGCGCTGCAGGTGGGCCGGCGGATCGCTGCTGAGCTTGCGGAGCGTGGCATTCTGGTGGTGAGCGGCCTGGCGCGAGGTGTCGACTCGGCGGCGCATCGCGGGTGCCTGACAGCCGGTCCGACAGCCGCGGTGCTCGGCTCGGGGCTCGATCGCGTGTACCCGCCCGAGCATGCGGATCTGGCGGCGGAAATCGCGGCAAGCGGCGTGTTGATTACCGAGCTCGCTCCCGGCTCGGCCCCGCTGCCCGGGCACTTCCCGCTCAGAAACCGTATCATCAGCGGGATCTCACTGGCGACGGTCGTCGTCGAAGCTTCCGAGCAGAGCGGATCGCTCATCACGGCCCGCTGTGCGCTCGAACAGGGACGCGACGTGATGGCCGTCCCGGGAAGCGTGTTGTCCGGCCGGAATCGAGGGTCCCATGCCCTCTTGAAGGACGGCGCCAGGTTCGTGGAGACAGCGGACGATATACTGCAGGAGCTCGGCTGGAGCCCGGCAGTAAAACCTTCGTCTATCGCCAAAGGGGCCTCATCGGACCCAATCCTGCGTCAAATGGAACGGGGAACGGCGTACGAGCTGGATCAGCTTGCGGCGCTGACGGGTTTGAACGGTGCGCGGCTGCTCGCCCGGCTCACCGAGCTGGAGCTTGCCGGCGCCGTCGCGGTGGCTGGCGGCCGGTTCGTAAGGCAGGGTTAACG
>JBOGIX010000158.1:0-5425 GCA_050744685.1 Vicinamibacterales bacterium
GTGCAGGGACGCGCGCTGACGCTCGTCCGGTGTCCCGAGGGGATTGGCGAATGCTTTTATATGAAGCACTCGAAAGTCTGGGCCCCGCCGGGCGTGAGGCGCGTGCGTATCCAGGAGAAGACGAAGGTCGGCGAGTACCTGGTGGCCGACACGACCACCGCGCTCGTCGGCCTGGCGCAGATGGGCGTGCTCGAGATTCACACGTGGAACTCCCGCGTCGAGCGGGTCGAGCAGCCCGATCGCCTGGTCCTCGACATCGACCCGGGCGAGAAGGCGACGTGGGCCCAGGTGGTGGAAGCTGCGCGGCTGATCCGTCAACTGCTGGAGCGCGCTGATCTCGAAAGCTTCCCCAAGACCACCGGCGGCCGCGGCCTGCACGTCGTCGTGCCCTTGACGCCCTCGGCTGACTGGGACACTGGCCTGGCGTTCGCGCGCGGCCTGGCGACGGAGATGGAGCGGCGTGATCCCGATCGCTATACGACCGCTTTTGCGAAGGCCGGGCGCGAGCGCAAGCTGCTCATCGACTACCTGCGGAACAACCGCACGAACACGTCCGTCGCCGCGTTTTCGACGCGCGCGCGGCCGGGCGCGACGGTTTCGACCCCGCTGCGGTGGACCGAGCTGAAGGCGTCGCTCGACCCGGCGGTGTTCACCATCGAGACAATCGAGAAGCGCCTGTCGCGACTGCGCGAGGACCCCTGGCGGGGTTACTGGCGGTGCCGGCAGCGGCTCCCGAAGGTGGCGCCGTCGGGGGACTGACACAGACGCTGTCGAGGATCCCGAGCAGCAAAACGTGAAACGGGGCTTCCGCGCCTCCGCCCGGGAAGCATGTCATCATTCGTATGATCTGTTTTCGGACGCGAAGAGCCGCGGGAGTGTGAAGTGAGCGACAAACGTGCACGTCTGGAGCCGCCCGATCTGAGTGAAAAGGGCGGGTTGAAGGGGGGCGAGCCGCAGCGGTCGGACGAGCGGCTGTTCATGCAGCTGCTGGCGTTCGGCGGCTGCACGGATCCGTCGGCGGCGGTCCGGTACGTTCGCGACGCGAACATCGACGCCGTGGTGTACGAGGATCTGGGCGATCCGCGCGGTATCGCGCTGCTGACGCTGAGCCGCGATGCCGACGATTTCATCGATCGTGTCAGGCCGCTTTTGAACGATGGACCGTTTTCGGGCCTGACGCTGCGGCCGGAGCTCACCATGTTCGGGCGCACCTATTCGCTGGGCTACGAGCCGGACCTGCCGCATGCGCTCTTCGAGCGCCCGCGCAGTACGGTGCTGAATCCGGAGTGGCGCTGGGCGGTGTGGTATCCGCTCCGGCGCAACGGACGATTTGCCCAGCTGCCGCCGGAAGAACAGCGCAACGTGCTGGCCGAACACGGCGAGCTCGGGATGCGGTTCGGCGCCGCGGACTACGCGCACGACATCCGGCTGGCGTGTCACGGGCTCGACCGCGACGACAACGACTTCGTGATCGGCCTCATCGGCAAGCAGCTGTTTCCCTTGTCCGCCCTGGTGCAGACCATGCGCAAGACACAGCAGACGGCGCTCTACCTCGATCGGCTCGGGCCGTTCTTCATCGGCCGCGCCGTGTGGCAGTCACCGCTCCATCGCGTCTGATTGCCGCCGATCGTGCTCGTGTACCGCAGCGACGAGCGGCCGATCGACGCGCGCGTCGCGTGGCAGGCGATCGTCCGAACGGTCGCGGGCCTTCCCTCCTCGCCTTCGCACGATGCGGTGACATTCGTCCTGATCGAGCTCGGCGAGATCGAGGCGGCACTTGCGGACGCGCTGTTTCCCGGACGCGATGGCCTGGACCCGGTGGCCGACGCGCTGCGTCACGCATCGCTGGCAGCCGGCCGCCTTTTCCGGGCGTCGTGGAAATGTCCTGGTTTCCTGCCCGCCTGCCTGGCGAGCCTGAAGGCTGCGCTCGATGGCGTCGCGGAAGAGAGCCTTCCGCGAACGGTCACGCGGCGCGTCTCCGAAGGGTACGCCTATTACGCGCTGCATCCTGAGACTTACGTCGAAGCCGCCGAGCGCTTCTGTGCCGAGATGCGCCCCGCCGCGGCCGACTGCATCGGCATTCGCAGCATCGGCACCAGCCTGTCTGCGGTGGTCGCAGCCACGCTCGAATCGCGCGGCGTATCGGTGCGCTCCTGGACGGTCAGACCGCGGGGGCATCCGTTCGACCGCGAGCTGCGGTTGAACGAGGACCTGCGCCGCGCACTCGCATCATCGCCCGCCGGCTCGTTCACGGTGATCGTCGATGAGGGACCTGGCCTGAGCGGGTCATCGTTTGCCGCCGCCGCGCGTGCGGCCGCAGCTCTGGGAGTTCCAGACGATCGGGTGGCGCTCTTTCCAGGCTGGAACGCGGACGGCTCGTCGTTCCGATCCGAGTCCGCGCGCGAGACCTGGCGGCGGCACCGGCGATGGACCGCCAGCGCCGCGGAAATCGGTGCCGGCGTGGACAGCGTGCTGGGTGGCGCACGATCGGTAGACTGGTCGGCGGGCGCCTGGCGGCAATCGCTCTACGACGATCCGATCGCCTGGCCCGCCGTGCACGTCCAGCACGAGCGCGTGAAACGATTCCTGCCCGAATCCCGGGAGATCGTGCGCTTCGCCGGCCTGGGGCGCTATGGAATCGCACGGAGGACGCGGGCCGAGACTCTGGCCTCGCAGGGCTTTCTCGACGGGCCGATCACGTTGCAGGGCGGGTATCTTCGAATGCCGTTCGTGCCCGGAAGACCGTGCACCCGCCCGGATGTCGGCCCCACGCTGCTCGACACCATTCCGCGTTATCTGACCGCCCTGCGGCACATCGAAAGCGAGGCCAAGCCCCTGCCGATCGAGAGCCTCTACGAAATGATCGCCACGAACTGCACCGAGGCGGATCGATCGATTCGCATTCCGCCGCTCGCGAACTTCGAGTCGCTGCGTGCAGACCTGGCTCCCGCCGCGATCGACGGTCGTATGCTCGTGCACGAGTTCGTGCGCACGGAGACTGGCGTTCGCAAAGTGGATGCGCTCGATCACGGAGACGATCACTTCTTTCCTGGCCCGCAGGACATATCCTGGGATCTCGCGGCGGCCGAGATCGAACTTGGCCTCGACTCGTCCGCCAGCGCGCGCATGCTGGATCGTTATGCCGGCATCTCACGCGATCTCGCGATTGCCGCGCGCATGCCCTTTTACCGCCTGGCATACGCGGCGTTCCAGCTTGGTTATGCGACGCTCGCGGCCGAATCGCTCCGCGGTTCGGCGGATGCTCACCGCTTCGAACGGCGCCGCGACACGTTCCTGACGCTCGTGCGGGAGCTCGCCGCACGCTGAGTCCGGCGTGGCGACGCCCTGCCCGGCGTTTCCCAATGCGCAGAGAAGCCGAGCACGCCGCGCAGGGTGCTCTCGAAATCACCACGGAAACACACGGCACGGTCGTCGACGAAGACGTGGGCCGGCGGCTTGCGATCGGTGATCGCCGCGACGAGCTCGAGCAGGCCGTGCTCGCGCAGCCACCGCCGCACGCCGACGCGGTGCCGGGTCGTGAAGACGACGACGTCGAAGCCGTGCTGCACGAGCGCCTCGAGGAACGGCCGCGCTCCGGGCCGCGGCGGGTCCCAGTGGTCCGGGTCCTTCCACCCCGTGTAGCTGTCCAGCACGCCGTTGAGATCCACGCAGACGAGCGGCCGCTCGGGTTCGCGCAAGTCCCGCAGCCGAAGCCGGCGCGCCATCAGGCTCACCTGACCAACCGCCGCTTCAGGTCACGCGGGTTGCACCACAGTTGTCCAGGAGGAACACATGGCTTCATCGGAACCACTGACCGATCATCGTCGAATCCGGGAATGGGCGGAAGCGCGCGGCGCGAAACCGGTGTGTGTGCGCGGCACCGGCGGCAAAGGCGACACGGGCATGATACGGCTGGACTTCCCCGGCTTCACCGGCGAAGGATCGCTCCATCCGATCACCTGGGAGGAATGGTTCAAGGCGTTCGACGAGAACAATCTGGCGCTCCTGGTCCAGGAGAAGACCGCGGATGGCCAGAGGAGCAACTTCAACAAGCTCGTGAGTCGGGAGACGGTGAACGCGCGTTAAAACGCGTTCACCGTCATCGGCACTCGGTACTCGGCACTCGGTATTCGGGGGCCGGGCTCCCGCGCCCCACGCGACTGCGGTAATCTCAAGGGATGGCTACAGATGAGCGGCAGGCAGCCGCATCACGAATTTCCGATCTCATCACGCTGTTGAAGGCCCAGCCGGCAGCGGGCTCGAAAATCGTCGAGGAGTGTGAAGCGCTGGCGCGGGCCGTCAGCGCGTTCCACATGGAAGGGATCCGCTTCCGCATCTTCAACGTCGATCGCCTCCTGGCGAAGCAGGGATCGTCTCTGCCGCCCGAGGCTGCCGCGATCCTGGAAGAGGTCCGCCACCATCTCGAGGCGGCGGGATTTCACACGCGCTCGCACCAGGCGCCGGGCTGAGCGAACGAACGGCCCCGCTCGATGGCGCGAAATCGGGACGGTATAATCGTTTCATCCCATGAAAACCCTGACGCACCTGTCGGACCTCGATATGCTCGAGGCCGCGATCGCGGAGTCCTGCGAGCGGCCGGTTCTCCTCTTCAAGCACAGCCGCACGTGCGGCATCAGCTGCGAGGCGATGGACGAGCTCCAGGCGCACGTGCAGCGCGGCAGCGCCAACGCTGCTTACAAGGTCATCACCGTGCAGAGCCACCGGAGCGTCTCGGAAACCGCGGCCCGGCGGCTCGGCATCCGTCACGAGACGCCGCAGGCCATCCTGATCCGCAACGGCCGCCCCGTCTGGAACGCCTCGCACTTCCGTATCACCGCCGACGAGATCGGGAGAGTGCTGTCGGAATCCTGAGGGCGGGAGCGTCCTTCGTCCACACCGACGAAGATCAACAGGAGCAGGCGAGCAAGGGAGATCAGGGGAGTCTTGCTTGCTTATAAGAAAAAGAAAAGTCCCCTGACCTCCCCTGCTCACCTACTCCTGTTGATCTTTCCTGCGTGAGGTGCCGCTAAACAACTCCCCCTCACCACAGCCACGCCGCGCCGCGCACACCGCTCGAGTCGCCGTACCGGGCCTTCACCAGTCGCGTCGCGACGTGGTCCGAGAAGATGTACTCGCCCCACAGGCGCGGCACGCTCGCGTAGAGCCGGTCGATGTTCGACAGGCCGCCGCCCATCACAATCACCTCGGGATCGAGGACGTTGACGACCGACGCGAGCGCACGCGCGAGGCGGCGTTCGTAGCGGGCGAGGCTCGCGTCCGCTTCAGGCACGCCGGCGCAGGCCTGCGCGGCCAGGGCTGTCGCATCGATCACCTGGCCGGTCGCGCGTGCGTGATCGCGCGAGAGTCCAGGGCCAGAGAGAAACGTCTCGACGCAGCCCGTGCGCCCGCAGTAACACGGCGGGCC
>JBOGIX010000159.1:0-4113 GCA_050744685.1 Vicinamibacterales bacterium
CGTGCGTGGTGGTGGCAACCGCCTCGCTCGTGACGTCGGCAGCGTAGGAGTGCGTGAAGTATGCCTGCGTGCCGTCGGCGATTCCGGCGAGGAGCCGCGATGGCTGTTTCATCTCGAGCGCGTTCCAGCCGACGTGCGGCACCTTGAGCGTGGGCGGCAGCCGCCGGCAGCGTCCGTGAATCAAGCCGAGACCGGGCACGTCCGGCGCCTCGTCGCTGCCGTCGAACAGCCACTGCTGTCCGAGGCAGATGCCGAACAACAGCGCGCCTCGGTCGAGGGCGCGCAGGATGGCGCTCCGCCACGCTGCGTCGAGCGCCGCGGTAGCCGCAAAATGGCCGACCCCCGGAACGACGATGGCGGAAGCGCGCTGAAGCTCGCCGGTCGCGGTCGGCGTGTACAGGTCCGCGCCGGCCGCGGCAAAGCCCTTTCGGACCGACGTCAGGTTGCCGGCGCCGTAGTCGATGAGGGCGATCACAGCAGCTCCTTGGTGCTGGGCAGCACGCGGGCCAGCCGCCGGTCCTTCGAGCAGGCATATCGCAGCGCGCGCGCGAACGCCTTGAAGAGCGCCTCGATCTGGTGATGCGCGGAACGCCCGTACAGGACCTTGACGTGCACGTTGGCGCGGGCCCCCTGCGCGAACCCTTCGAAGAAATCGTTGACGAGATCCGCGTCCAGATCGCCGACGCGCTCCACCTGCAGCTGCAGATCGGTGACCGCATGCACGCGGCCGCTGAGATCGATGGCCGCCACGCCCAGGGTCTCGTCCATCGGCATCACGAAATAGCCGGCGCGGTTGATGCCGCGGCGATTGCCGAGCGCGGCCGAGACGGCCTCGCCGAGCGAGATGCCGACGTCCTCGACGGTGTGATGCTGATCGACGTCCAGATCGCCCTGTGCGCGCAGGCGCAAATCGAATCCGCCGTGGCGCGTGAAGAGCTCGAGCATGTGATCGAAGAACCGGATGCCCGTGGCGACGTCGTACTTGCCCTTGCCGTCGAGATCGAGGCGTATCGCGATCTGCGTCTCTGTCGTCTTGCGTGTGATTACCGCGCGCCGCACAGGACCTCCTGGAGAGCGGTGACGAGCCGCCGCGTGTGCTCGACTACGCCGGCGGTGATGCGTGCGCAGCCGGCGCAGCCCGGATCGCCGGAGCGGTCGCGAATGTTGATGCCGCGGTCGGCGAGGCGGGCCAGCACGCGGTCCAGATCGTCGCCGAAGCACGCGAGCACGAAATTGCCGTCGCTCGGCCAGAACCTGATGTGGTTCTGTGCCAGCGTCTCGTAGAGCACTTTCTTGGACTCCCGCACTTCGGCGAGATACCAGTCGTAGTAGTCGACGTCCTCGAACGCCGCCGGCAGCGCCGCGGCGGCGTAGACGTTCAGCGAGTAGGGGGGGACGACGCGGCGCATCGGCGCCAGGCTGGCCGCGCTGGCGATGAGCGCGCCGACGCGCAGGCCGGCGAGCCCGTAGGCCTTGGCGAACGTCCGTCCGATCAGCAGGTTCGGTATCGTCCCGGACACGGCCTCGTCGATCATCGTCTCGCCGGAGAAGTCCGCATACGCTTCGTCCAGGAGCACGAGCGCCTGCGGCGCGGCGCGTGCGACGGCGGCGATGGACGCGCGCGGGATCGAGAGGCCCGTCGGGTTGTTCGGGTTCGTGAGAAAGATGACCCGGGTCTTTGCGGTGATGGCCTTCATCACCTTGTTCAGCGGGAAGAAGAAGTCGGACTGCGGAGGGATGTCGATGATGCGGCCCCCGGCGGCATCGGCGCACGCCGCGTACATGTCGAATGCCGGCTGTACGACGATGGCCTCGAAGGGGTCGGAGGCCGGACCGCCGCGCAATGCCACCATCGCGGTGAGCAGGATGCCTTCGTCGAGCCCGTTCGTCAGGAGCACGTTGTCGAGGGATACGCCGAACCGCCTGGCGCAGGCCCGAGCGGCGTGATCGTAGTCGGGGTAGAACGCCGCCTGCTCACGCGTCAGCGCCCTGAGCACCTCGAGCACGCGCGGCGAACAACCGGCCGTGTTCTCGTTGAGATGAAGCCGCAGCCCCTCGCCGGCGACGGGACGTTCGTACTGAAAATTCATGTCCGCTCCGGCGCGCGGCTGGCGCGCCCCCGGCCCCTCGTGCGCTGCAGCCGGATGCGCACCGACTCCGCATGCCCGGTGAGTCCCTCAGCGTGCGCCAGCGCCACCGCCGCCGGGCCGATCCGCTCGAGGCCAGCCGCGGTGATCCGCTGCACGTTGGCGACGCGAACGAAATCCGCGGCGCTCAATCCGCCGCGCGACGTCGCCGCGCCGCTCGTCGGGAGCACGTGATTCGATCCGGTGACGTAATCGCCGCACGCCTGCGCGCTGTGGCGGCCCACGAACACCGTTCCCGCTCGCGTGAGCTGCGCCGCCACCGCGTCGTTGTCGCAGATGACGTGTTCGGGCGCCATGCGCTGGGCGAGCGCGATCGCCTCGTCTTCGGAATCCGTCACGACGATGCCGCCGTTCTCTGCGAGCGCCGGCGCGGCGGCGCTGGCCGCGGGAAGCAGCCGCTTCACTTCCGCGGCAACGGCAAGCCCGAGGCTCATGAGCGGCGTGAAGAGGATGGCCCGGGCGTCCGGATCGTGCTCCGCCTGGGCGATCAGGTCGGCGGCAATCCAGGCAGGGTCGCCTGTCGTCGAGACGATCGCAATCTCGCTCGGCCCGGCAAAGAAGTCGATGGCGCAGTCGGCGGCCACCTGCGCCTTGGCTGCCGCAACGTAGGCGCTGCCTGGACCGACGATCTTGTCGACGCGCGGAATCGTGCGCGTGCCGTACGCAAGCGCGGCGACGGCGTGCGCCCCGCCGACGCGGAAGAGACGGCTGACGCCGGCGACGCGCGCGGCGTAGAGCACGACGGGATCGGGCTTCGGGCAGACCGCGATCACCTCCGGCACGCCCGCGATGACGGCCGGCACCGCCGTCATCAGCAGGGACGAAGGCAGTGGATACCTGCCGCCCGGCACGTAGCAGCCGACGCGGTCGAGCGGCTCGATTCGCTGTGTGATGCTGACGCCGGCAACGGGACTGACCGTCCACGGCCGCGGCACCTGCCGCGCGGCAACCTTGCGGATGTGCGCAGCGGCCATGTCGATCGCGCGCCGCACCGCATGCGGCACCTGTCTGGTGGCCGCCCGAATCTCGCCGCGCGGGACTTCGACCGTTCCGCGCAATCCATCGAAGCGCCTTGCGTAGCGAAGCAGGGCGGCGTCGCCCGAGCGGCGGACGTCGGCGATGATCGCTGCCGCCGCGCGCTCCACGGCAGGGTTCCGCGCCGGACGCCGATCGAGCAGCTGCGCGGTCGCACGCTGGCTGGCAGACCTGATGATCGCGATGCCGCGCGACGATGACGGCGGGTTCTTCGCGTCCACGTTCACAGCACGATCTTGTTGAGCGGGTATTCGACGATGCCCTGGGCGCGCGCCGCCTTGAGCCGCGGGATGAGGTCGCGCACGGTGCGCTCCTCGATGATCGTGTTCACGGCCACCCAGTCGGTGTCGCTCAGCGGGGAGATGGTTGGACGCTGCAGCGCCGGCAGCAGTGCGAGTACCGTCTCCAGATCCGCGGCCCGCACGTTCAGCATGATCCCGACGCGTCCTTGCGCTTCGATCGCCGCCTTCAGCAGGAGCGCGATGTTGTCGAGCTTCGTACGCGTCCAGTTGTCGGTCAGCACCTTCGGATTCGCGATGAGCTGCGTGTTCGACTCGAGCACGGTGTCGATCACTCGGAGCCGGTTGGCGCGGAGCGACGAGCCGGTCTCGGTGACCTCTACGATCGCATCCGCGAGCATGGGCGGCTTCACCTCCGTCGCGCCCCACGAGAACTCCACGTTGACGTTGACGTCGAGCCGCCCGAAGTACGCCTGCGTTGCCCTGACCAGCTCGGTCGCGATCGTCGCCCCTTCCAGATCCTGCGGCGTCTGGTATCGCGATTCTTCGGGGACCGCCAGGACCCAGCGTACCTTGCCGAAGCTCTGTTTGGCGTAGACGAGATCGGCGAGAGACACGACGATCGGGTTCGTCCCGTCGGTGCTGTTGACGCTCGCCGCCGCGGCCGCATGCTCGGCGATCCAGTCCTGGCC
>JBOGIX010000160.1:0-2620 GCA_050744685.1 Vicinamibacterales bacterium
GGGCTCGGGGCTCGGGGCTCGGGGCTCGGGGGTTCGGAAGAGAGGATGGCTTCGGGCTTCAAGTCTGTAAATAGATGTGTGGCTTCCGGCTTCAGCCGGAAGATCTTCCGCCTGAAGGCGGAAGCCACATGTCAGGGAATAGCTACTCAGCGCGAGACCGGGCTTGCCGCGCCGGAGCGACCGCAGCTCAGCGCGAAGGCGGGACGAACTTCCAGATGGCGGGCATCACCGCCGCGGCGACGGCGACCTTGATCAGGTCCGCGGGGAGGAACGGATAAAGCCCCGTCGAGAGCGCGAGCTCGAGGCCGGCGCCAGCGGGGCGCGCGAACCAGGCCAGCCAGATCACGCCGCACGCGAATATCGCGGCGAGACCCGCCGCCATCGCGCAGACGGAGGTCAGATACCGCCGATCGAAACCACGCTCGGCGAGGGCGCCGGCGACGAATGCCGCCAGCGGATAACTCATCAGGTAACCGCCGGTCGGGCCGAGGAGACGAAGGACTCCCTGCGGCAGCACCGGCGACCAGGCGAAGACCGGCGCGCCCGTGATGCCAATCAGCAGGTAGAGTACCTGGCTGGCCATCCCCAGGCGCGAGCCGAGCGCGGCGCCCCCGAGCAGCACGACCATCGGCTGCAGCGTGAACGGCACGGGCGTGAACGGCAGCGGTACGCTGACCTGCGCCGCCGCAGCCGTGAGCGCGGCCACGAACAGCACGGCTGCAACGCGCAGCGACTGCTCGACGTTCGCGCCGGCGGACAACGTACGAAGCAGCGTGCCAGGGACCTCGATTCCAGCAGTTTTGACGGCCATAGACGGCGAATTCTACTGCATGCGCACAGCACTGACAATTGCCGGCAGCGACTCGGGCGGAGGCGCGGGCATCCAGGCGGACCTCAAGACGTTTGCCGCGCACCGCGTGTTCGGCACGAGCGCCATCACCGCGATTACGGCGCAGAACACGAATGGCGTGCAGGCCTGGCAGGCGGTGGCCGTGGAGCTCGTGACGGCGCAGATCCAGGCCGTCGTCAGCGACATCGGCGCGCACGCGGTGAAGATCGGCATGCTCGGCAACGCCGCCATCGTCCGCGCCGTCGCGCGCGCGATCGAGGACCTGGCGCTGGTGAACGTCGTGGTCGATCCGGTGATGATTGCGAAAGGGGGCGATCGGCTGCTCCTCGAGGACGCGGTCGCCGAGCTCCGCACGTCGCTCCTGCCGCGCGCGCATATCGTCACGCCGAACATCCCCGAAGCAGAGATCCTGGCGGGCCGGCCCATCCGATCGCCCGACGACATGCGGGCGGCGGCCGAGCGCATCCGCGAGCTCGGTCCGCGCGTCGTAATCGTCAAAGGGGGCCACGCGGAAGGGCCGCAGTGCATCGACGTGGTCTGCGCGGGAAACGGCACGTTCGAGGTGAAGGGCCCCCGCATTGCGACGCGCAACACGCACGGAACCGGCTGCACGCTGTCCTCCGCCATCGCCGCCAACCTCGCCAACGGGATGGAGGACGAGGCGGCAATCCGCGGCGCGCGCGCGTATCTCGAGGGTGCATTGAGGACCGCCCCGGCGATCGGCGCCGGGCACGGGCCGCTCAACCATATGTGGCGGTTATACTGAAGACGTG
This sequence comes from Vicinamibacterales bacterium, assembly GCA_050744685.1. GTDB lineage: Bacteria > Acidobacteriota > Vicinamibacteria > Vicinamibacterales > 2-12-FULL-66-21 > JACCXG01. The sequence continues at coordinate 1,624 of JBOGIX010000160.1, forward strand.
GCCGGATCAACGGACATTCAGCCCTCGCACACCACGCTGGACGCGCGGTTCTTCCGGATCACTGCGGATCCGCTGGATGCGGCGGACGTCGCCGCTGCGGTCAGCGCGCCAGACTGCGGGGCGGTCGCGACCTTCATCGGCCTGGTGAGGGATCACAACGCCGGCCGGCGGGTGCGGTACCTGGATTACGAATGCTACGAGCCCCTGGCCTTGAAGGCGCTCGGGCGGATTGCGCGCGAGGCGCGGGAAGAGTGGCCCTCAGTGCGACTGGCGATTTCACACCGCGTCGGGCCGATGCAGATCGGCGATGCGAGCGTGGTGATTGCGGCGGCCTCGCCCCATCGAAGCGACGCGTTTGCCGCCTGCCGGTATGCGATCGAACGAATCAAGCAGATCGTGCCGATCTGGAAGCGCGAGCACTTCGACGGCGGCGACGTCTGGATCGAAGGGGCAACCGCCGATCCGGACAACGTGGAGGCGCGCGAGGCGGCACGCGGGCGGGCGGTCCGGTGAAGCCGGGAGCGCGACAGCGCGCAGCCGGGCTGAGCCAATGCGCGTAACGATCCGATTGTTCGCGCGGCTGCGGGACATCGTCGGCGCCGGCGAGCTCGATCGCGAGCTTCCGCCTGGCTCGACGGCCCAGGACGTCTGGAACGCGCTCGCCGCCGAACACCGCGGGCTGGCCCCCTACGCCGCCGTGTCGTCGTGCGCGGTGAACCAGGAGTACGCACGGTTCACGAGCGCCGTCCACGATGGGGACGAGGTCGCGTTCCTGCCGCCGGTATCGGGGGGCTAATAATCGCGTCTCGCTCGCGGGTTCGCGCTTCGCCGGCTCCCGACTGGCAGGATGCTGGATAGTCTTTTGGGCGTCTCGAAACGAGAACCTTGTAGTCGTCCTGCACGCCGTGTAACGGACTGAGTTCAGGCGCTCCCCACCGGAGCGGAGCGAGGCCCTTGGGGCCCCCGCGAGCGACAGAGTTTAGGCGCGCCACCGGCG
>JBOGIX010000161.1:0-2185 GCA_050744685.1 Vicinamibacterales bacterium
CTGCCGAGCGGGTCGCCCGCCGCATCGATCCGCAGCGCGTAGAGACGATCGAGGTGCTCGGTCCGACGATTCAGTTCCTGACCTCGCCCGAAGCGAGCGAGCCCTGCATCATGCGCGGGACCATTCCGGCCGGCGTGTCGGTTCCACTCCACAGCCACGCTGACCCGGAAACATTTCTGATGATGTCGGGCACCGTGGAAGGCCTCATTCATCGGGAGGAGGATTTTGAGTGGGTGCGGATCAAACCCGGCGACATCTTCCACGTTCCAGGGCATGCCAAACACGCGTGGCGGAACCACAGCCACGATCCCGCGACAATGATCATCGTCAGCACGTCCAGGATGGGGCAGTTCTTCCAGGAGCTCGGCAAACCCGCGACGCCTGGCATGCCGGCTGCGCCGCCGGCGCCCGAGGAGATTCAGCGTTTCCTGCGGACGGCCGAGCGGTACGGCCACTGGACTGCCACGCCGGAGGAAAATGCGAAAGTGGGTCTTGAAGTGCCGGCCTGAGCCCCCGCTCGCATCGGAGCCGCAGCCGCCGAGAAACGGCAGCGATGGCATCACGCCGACTTGCAACGGCGACCCGCGGCTTTCGTCGCGGCCTTCGCGCTCACGTAGCGGTGCGCGCCCGTGATGAGATCCCGCAGCGCGTCCGCGCCGACGCGTGACAGCCGCACGAGGACGCACGGGTAGTTCACGTAATGTTCCTCGAGGTAATAGGTGTCGGGGTCGTCCTCGAGGAGTGCGTCGCGGTCGGCAAAGTCCATCATCACCACGAGCGTGTTCGGCTCGGCCGACTTGTGCGAGGCCATGCACGCGAACATCCGGCCGCGCACCTTCAGCGTGGGCTGACCCCACGTGGTGGTAAGCTCCGCGCCGGGCAAGGAGCGGCCGATGGATTCGACCGCCTTGAACGTGCGGCTGCGTGGCATGCGTTTCACCCGTGTCGCGGCTCCGGGCTCGCGGTTCGCAGACGACGGCGTGGGCCCTGCGGTCCGGCGTTCATCCCGTCCATCTTGACACCGTGCGGCCCTGACGGTTCAATCCCAGAAACTCGTCTTCGCCGGAGAGCTTATGACGCTGCGCCGTGTCCCGTTGCTGTTGTTCATCATCCTGACGCTTGCGATTGGCGCGGCCGGCCAGCCCGAGGCCCGGCAGGCGCCGGCCGCCCGTCCCTCGCAGGCCGATGCCATCCCGCGCCTCGAACATTCGACCTTTACGCTGAAGAACGGGCTGAAGGTCATCCTCTCGCAGGACAGGCAACTGCCGATGGTGGCGGTGAACCTCTGGTATCACGTCGGGCCGGCCAACGAGATCCCGGGCCGCACCGGGTTTGCCCACCTGTTCGAGCACATGATGTTCCAGGGCTCGAAGCACGTCGCCGCCGACACGCATTTCAAGCTGCTGGAGGCGGCCGGCGCGTCGGACATCAACGGCACCACCGACTTCGATCGCACGAACTACTTCGAGACGGTCCCGTCGAACCAGCTGGAACTTGCGCTTTGGATCGAATCCGATCGCATGGGCTACCTGCTCGATGTCCTCGATCAGAAAGCGCTCGCCAACCAGCGCGACGTCGTCCGTAACGAGCGCCGTCAGAGTCTCGAGAACCAGCCCTACGGCGTCGCCGAGGAAGCCCTCTACCAGGCCATCTATCCAAAGGGGCATCCCTATCACGGCGTCGTGATCGGATCGCACGCGGACCTGGCCGCTGCGGAGCTGGGCGACGTCCAGCAGTTCTTCCGGCAGTATTACACGCCCAACAACGCCAGCCTCGCCATTGTCGGCGACTTCGATCCGGCGAACGCGCGCCAGCTCGTGGAGAAGTATTTCGGCACCCTTCGACGCGGCCCGGACGCTCCGCGGATCACCGCCACCACGCCGCCGATCACTGAAGAAAAGCGGATGACCGTCACCGACACCGTGCAGCTCCCGCGCGTCTACATGTCGTGGCTGACGCCGCCGATCTTCAAGCCTGGCGATGCCGAAGCGGATGTCGCCGCCAGCATCCTGGGTGGCGGGAAGTCGAGCCGGCTGTACAAGCGGCTGGTCTACGACCAGCAGATCGCGCAGGCGGTGCAGGCGACGCAGGAGTCGCTGATTCTCGGATCGAAGTTCACGATCGAAGCCACCGCCCGTCCCGGTCATACCGCGCAGGAGCTCGAGCCGGCGATCGACGAGGAGCT